>NZ_AUCC01000010.1 GCF_000429565.1 Arsenophonus nasoniae DSM 15247 | reverse complement strand
GTTGTTGATTATCGATGAGATTGGATACCTGCCGTTTGGGCGAGAAGAAGCAAACCTGTTTTTCAATGTGATTGCCAAGCGTTATGAGCATGGCAGTGTCATATTGACGAGTAACCTATCATTTGGGCAATGGCCAAGTGCTTTTGCTGATGACGCAACATTAACTGCCGCTATGCTTGATCGTTTACTTCATCATTCGCATGTACTGCAATTAAGCGGTGAAAGCTACCGATTGAAAGATAAGCGGCGCTCAGGAGCAATAACTGAGTAAAACAGTGGATCAATTTTGATTGATCGGATTTAGATAAAAAGTGGATCAGTTTTCGGTGATCGTTGACACTATATTGTTGATTGGCTGCGGTGATGCGTTTTTCTAGTGCGGTTAATTGGGCAGTTAATTGTTGCTCTTCATAGTCAGCAGTTTGATACATTTGCTGCCAATCCTGACGACGACGACGATAGATCTCTGATTGGGTCGTTTTATCGGCACTCGTCAAAATACCACTGGATGCAGTTTCTATACCTAAGGCTACCGCAGTAGGAACAGCACCATATTGCATGCCACCATCGGCTAGACCAAAGATATTGGGTGCCAGATTAGCTAACGCGGCAGCCATATAGAGGGATTTGGTTGTTGTCATTAGAGTATCGGCGGCGATATGTAAATCGATAGCCTTTTGTTCACCTGTATTCATATTTTGATCATACAGGGCTTTATAGTGATCTTTACGCTGTTTGGCCGCAGTGATGGCAATTTCTAACGCCTTTTTTTCCTCGTTTAATTCATCTTGGGTGGTTTTTTGCATTTCCAGGCTTTGCTTAGACAAGGCTAAACCTTGGGTTTGTAATAACATTGCCATTTTTTCTGCATCTTGTCGTTCAATAATCGCAAGCAAGGTATTACCGTACTGAGTAAGTTGTGTCACTACTCCTTTGGCACTTTCGAGTGCTGGTGGGAAACGATACAAACCCAAAGTAATATCGGTTGGCAGTGGAATACCGCCTTGCGCATTGGCAACCGCGGCACTTAATAGATCGGCTGGATTAGCTGGTGTGGCAAATAAAGGTAAAGAGAGGGGTTTGCCATCGATAGTGAGATTGTGGCGTAAATTATACAAGCGTTGTGCCAGCGTTAGGCGTAGCTCTTGCCACTTGGTATTTTTCTCAGGTTTAAATATTGTGTGTTCTTCTAATTCAGCGGCATCCTTTAGGGATGGATTTGGCCAGCTTGTTGGTAGCGATGGTTCATCTTCGCCCATCAATTCTAGCGCTTGCACATACCACATTTTGGCTTCTGCTAAGGTATCCCGCTCTAATTGACGATAATCTTGATCACCGCGGGCGATGAGCAGTTCTATCATATTCATCAAAGTGGATAACTTATAATGCATCGGATCGGCTTGGGCAATCGCATCGGGATCGGTGATATCATCGGGCACTTCATTCCAGCTAGTATCCTCTAGCAACGGACGGGTATTCCAGTACTGATTTTGGCGTCCACGATCATAACCTGACGAGCTAAAAATAAATTTTAACCAGTTGGCTGAATCGGCAAAATTTTGCTCTTGCAGCAATCGCTTCATTACTAACATTGGCCCGTAATAGAATAGTTCCCAGAAATAGAGCGCATTAGCGCCGGCGAAGTCCATTGGTACGGTTTGATTATCTATTTCAGTACTGAAGAAACTTTCGACATTATCGATACTTTGTAAACCAGGGAAGGTACCACCGTTGTAACTGGTATCCAATTGCCACTCTTGCTTGTCAGTGGCTTTTGTAAATCGAATTTTATTCTGTGTGCCTTTTTGGTATTCCGCTTCTAAATAGAGATTATCTTTATTACCATGGGCATCATTATAACGATTAAGAAAGCAGGTCACGGTGGTTGGCTGGTCACTCAGTTCGCCTGTGTAAATTAGTAATGAATCACTACTCTCCCAAATGTCGGCCTCTCTCAGCTTAAAGATTTTATTGTTACCATTAATCAGTTCATCATAGGGTTTTAGGGTTAGAGTCACTTGCACACCAGTACGGGGCAGAATAGGCTCTGGCATATATTGGGTATCAAGGCTGAGTAAAGTATCTAATCCTCTATCAGCGCGAGAAGTTAGTTCTTTCGCAAATAGGGTATGAGTCGGACTTGATAAATACCACTATGTTTTTTCTGTGTGTCGCTTTGATAAATATCACTTAGCCCACCTTCCAGATATTGGGCTTTGTTACTGGCGGTTTTTAGTAATAAAGGTTGACTATCATTGGCTATTTTTGCCTCTAAGGGAATTTGATGGCTTACTGAGCCTAAATCGCCACCATCCCGATCGGCTACATGAATAATGAAATCTATTATTTTTGTTTCATCGATTAAGTTTTGATTTATCAAAAAACTCCATGCTTGATTTGCTAATATTGTGTTCCAGGTAGAATCATTATTAATAATTTCTTTACTATCAATAATACTATTGTTATTTGTTTTTGCTGTTAGGGTATATTTATACGGTCGTTGAATAAGCATGGTGGGTTCAGCTTTACCATCTACGGTAAATACCTGGCCATTGGCTTGAGTGTAGATTTCCGCAAGAGTGGAATTATCTGGCGCATCAATAATATCAGTTTGCCAGTTACCGGAGTTCTCTCTTATAGTAGGTAGGGTTATGCCATTAAAGATACGAGTAATAGAGCTTACAAAAAAAGAAGTGTTATTAGTATAAGAAATTACGGTGTATTTATTGGCTTCCAATTTTAGTATGGCGGTTAAAATGACCAATGTGACAGGGTAATTAGGTACATTATAATAATTGACTAAAACCTGACCGTAAGGGGTTGTTTGATATATTTGCTGTAAATGATCCATGAAGAGATCTAAATCATCATCGCCAGTATTCAAGTAATGGTTGTCCTGTCCCCTGGCTTCGATACTAACAATTGTTCCAGTTAAGTTATATTGATTATTGGTTGTCTCTTTGGTTAGCAATAATTGGCTTAAGCCCTGCGATAATGGTGCAAGACCACTGGGTATGGCCGGGGCAACAGAGTGGAAAGTGGCAATAATATTAGTTGGAATCTGGATAGTATAGCTCAATGGTGCAGGTACACCCAAAGCTGTTGTTGTATTCAACTCACGCCAGATAACCGGTAGACTAAGGAAAAATTTTGTCTGTTCACTATTATCATGAGTTAGAGAAAAATCTTGGCTAATTTTCCATGACTGCCCAGTAGGAATAGCGGTTTCATCATATTTTGCTTGTTTATGGTATAGTATTACCAATATATCTTTTTGGGTAAGATCATAGGTCACAAAAAAACCCACTTGGTCATCAATGGTGGGTTTATCTTTATTTAAAAGTGCCAGCAGTTCTTCATTAATATCTAATGAAGCATAAGTAAATGGTGTACTCCAATTACCATCATAAAGTATATGACTATGTTTTAAATCATAAGTGTATTGGGGAAGAGTCTCTTGTTTGTTTTTTTGCGGTGTATCTTTTTTCTCGCTATTGATTTGTCGCTGTTCTAACCAGAACAGATAGAGCCGTGATTTAAATATTAGCGGTTGGATAAGATTTCGATACGGTTTGGCTGAGGCGGTAATAGCTTGCCATTCACTCCAAGCATCAGCTGGAAATCCTTGGTTGATAAACATATTATGATTAAGACTACGCCAAGAATAAGAAGGCGAAGCCTCTTGGCTGGCACCGATAAGATAGGTTAAACCTGTTTCAACATTCAATTCATTATGATAGCCACTAATTATGGTTAAATTTGCCACTAACTCAAAATCCGTCAGATAACTATGATAAGCTTGTTCAACGATATCGCTGGTTAATTGACTTTGATTAATCGCTTGTAACAGCTTATTCATCATCTGGGTTTGGCCGATCCGTTGAGTGGGATTAATATAATTTTCTGGATAATAGTCCAGTTCTCTGATCCCTGCCCAACTGCTATAGCGGCGATTATATTGCTCCCAGTTTTGGAAAAATGGCCGTTGTAGTGCAGAATAGTTTACCCCAACTTCATGTTCCGGCTGCTGAATACAGCGGTTTATATAGAGTTGCACACTAGCATTGGCTGCCGCTATCTGGCTGGTAGTAACTTGATAACTGTCTTGGTTATCGATTAGCAGGTAGCTATACAACTGATCTCGGTTGGTAAGGGCAAGACTGTTATCGGCAACATGCTCCAGATAATAATAAGATTGTGCGCTACTGAGATTTTCAGCCAGAATGCCGTCTACGGTTTTGCGTTGCGACTTGTTAAGGGCATTTAACAGGGATGTAGCTAAGGAGAATAAAAAAGGATCCAGTTCGGGCTGAGTAGGAATAGCAATCTTTAATTCTGTCGCTAGTTGGTCGATAAAGGTTTGTGTTGGATAATCTTGTCGTTGGAACTTAACCGGGCTAATGTTGGTAATTGGTTCACCATGATCACATAATACCAACGTGAGCATATCCGTATCTTCAATTTCATGCCAATTAATGTAAGTGGTCAATTCATAGTGTGAACCAGGCTGGTCCTCAACGTCTTTGACATTGCCTAAGTATTGAAACCCCTTTGATGATAACCAGCCCCAACCCAGTTTTCTACTATCGGGATGTTCGGTTTGATAGATAATTTTAAATTTATTATTACCGAGCGGGTAAACTTCTACGTAAAGATAATAACTATCTATCTTTTGCCGTACTAAATCCCACAGTTCGATATCATCATCGTTATCAATAATAGCAGCCTGGTACAAGTTTCCCTTATGATACTCTTTGGTTATGTTAGTAATACCTGTTTTTAATTGATTAAAGGGAAGCTTGGTTTGTAGCTGCAGTGATGAAAGCGATAATGGATAATTATTACTAGGATCATATAAACTGCCAACTACCGTGGCATCAACGGCTAAGGTTTCTCCCGCCTGATACCATTGCTGAATAAATAAACAGTGTTGTACATCAGTAATAATGGTGTCGCTGGTGGCAAGAGGATCAACTTGTTGGGCTGCAGCAGTGTATTCATCAAGCGGTGCATTAATGGCTTTAGCCAGCATGCTAACCGTCAGTTGATCTTTAGATAGTGTGGTAATGACGACCGGCGCTTGAGCCATTAATTGCATTGTCCAGTTGTGGAATAGCGTAATAAACTGCAAATTTTCCACCGTTGGATAAACTTTAGTTAAGTTCTTTTTCAAATGGTCAGGTTGATTAACAATCAGTGTGACTTCAGCTAAGGATAGTTTAAAGATATTGGTGATAAGCGCTAATTGCGCAATGCGGTGACAATAACGGATGACTTCTTGACTAAGAGTAAAAGGCTTATCAATATCGATTTTAGATACTTGCTGCCAAAATTGATTGGTGTCCAAATCTTCAGGGTGGATTTTTATATTATCTAGCCAAATCAATAATTGATAGGCGATGTCTGCTGAAGAGAGTGTCAATTGAGAGGCAAAATAGGGAGCCAGCGCCTTTTTGAGCGGATTATCTAATAAAGTCGTGTCGTGTAAATTACTGTTTAGGGTAATAATCAGATTTTCGATTTCAGGTGATTGATTAGTGTCAAAATTATCGGTTGTTAGTGCAACTAAGCTTGCGACATTAAGATTTTGATTATTAAGCCATTCGACGGTGGTATGGAGTTTGTCAATAAATGCTTCAGTTGAGATCAGATGATGATCCAATAAGTTAAATAAAATGCTTAATTCCGCAATAGTCAGTTGATTAGCCGTAGCTAGTAGACAAAATCTATAGAATGCAGTGGTGTGAGCAACATCATTTTTACAAAAGCTACCATTATTATCATTTTCATCATAGATATATGTTAAGAATATTTGATATAGCTCTTGATCATTCACGGCAAATGCTTGCTTTAAGTTTGATTTAAAGACGTTTTGCGCGTTAGGAGCTACATCATACTCTTTATCGTCTGGAGCGAATTTTTGACCATATAAAGGCGGGTTATTAAATAGTTGATCGTATTGGCTGAGCTGACCATTAACCGCAGTTTGACTGATTTTTAAACCGACCCATACGCGCGCCTGCTGTTCTTCCAAGTTGTAGAATTGCATATACTGTTTGATATGCAAAATATCAACGAGGGTGTTATCCGTAATTTTATCGCTATATTCTGTCATTAATTCAGACAGGGTCAGCGGGGTCATTTGTGTTGTTTTATGTAATAAAACGATTTTGTGTACTTTCAGTAAATGCTGTTTTAATTGTGCTTCCGTATCATCTTTATTGGGTAGTAATAGTTCGAAAAACTCGGGGGGTAAATAGTAATGTTCTGCCAGCGCAACTGCTGTCATCAGCGTTTGTGGTGCAATGGTGCCAAACACTTTTTTATATTCAGTGTCAAGATTTTCTGGCGTAATATCCGTCGTTAACAAGGTATAAATTGGGGGCGATATTTTTAAATCAGTGCATAAGATAAAGGTTTGATTGGTATTAACAGGACGATTTTCTGGCTGAATTAATTGGGCCAGTGTGACATTCTGCTTTTGCAATACTTGCTGGATGACATCAGTGTAATAATAATAGGGACCATCGGGGTTTAACGTATCTTGCGCTAATGCATCAAGAATTTTTTGCTTATCGTTATCACCAATTTTTTTACCAATTTGCGCGCCTAGTACTTGATTGGAAAGTGACAGGGTGGATAGCGGCGTATCCATATTTTCCTGACTCAAAATCAGATCGGCTAAATCAGGCCGACGATTATCGATATAATAGGGTGAATTTTCTGGATGCAGTCTTTGTGCTTCGCGATAAAGTCTTATCAGATAAGCGGCTGGAGAAAACATAGAGGCAATGTTACCCTGATTGACAAAGTCAGTATCACGATTGGGGATAAAGTCGTTACTAAAAGCCATTGTTTGGTCATACTGCAGTTGTTGCGCTTTAGCGTTACTAAAATTGGTCTGCAGTTGTGTCGCGACGAGGTGTGTTGATTGTTTAGGAATGGCTTGACGAGTAATTTGCTGACGGTATTGAGTACTGTTTTTGGCCTAGATTTTTTTAGCCTGAGCTAAAAGTAGGTCACAATCATGCAAGCTTAACTGATTATCAGCAACTTGATAAAGTTCTTCTTTAGCATATTTAGCCAGGTCACTGAATGAGTTAGCATTTAATTTATTAATAATATTCTGAATTGCATTTTCGTTAATTTGGTATGGCATAAAACCCTCACTTATATTAGATGCCTCTATCGTTTTTTTAAAGAAAAGGAATATGATGAAATAGAATATAAAAATTTTTGATGATCATTTATATTCATGTTTTTTAATTTATTTATTCTTAATAAGAAATGAATTGAAAAAAATCATAACATAATTTTTTTTTAAAGCTAGCAGTTTTTTTATTTGAATTTTTAATAAAAATTTTAATAAAAGAACGAAAGGATTTAGCTAAGTTTAGTTGAGTGATTATATTTTTTTCTACTTCTATGTAATTTTACATTTTAATTTAACAATGGTTTTTGATAATAAATTAACTGTAATTTCATTTCGGTTAATTATTTACAACTGTAATTAAAAAATTAATAGATAATATTTTTAGCTGAAACGATTAATCCAACAAGGTTTTTGCATAATTATTTGGTTTTTTATGAATATTTAATTAAACAAATGAGGTATAGATATTATTGTTAATTTTGTTAATATTAATTTTATTAAAATTAAATATGGCCATCTATCTTAGTATAAAATATAAATTTATTTTTCCTATGTTGTCCGGTTCTGTTTTTTTGTATCTTATTGATTTTTGTTTTTTGTGTGGCACCTATTTTTTCTGTTGAAACCTTGTGTATTATAAATTTATTCGTGTTATTTTTTATCAGCGCCTTCGGGATATATATTTTAATTTGTTTTTATATTTATAAATTAAAATATTAATTTTAATTATTATAACCAAGTAAATGCTAATATAAAATTTTATAATCTATTATCTCATAATTAAATTTATTTTTTATACGTTATTGTAATTATTTTAATTGATAATGAATCTATAAATTAATATTAAATATAATAATCGAAAGGAATAATAATGAATGAAAAGGAATAATAATGAATAACTCAACGCAATATCAGCAGGCAAGCTATCGTGGGCGTTATCCTTCAGATGAGAATGGCAAAGTAATAATAGTGAACCCGGAACTGGGTTTTAGATATGAAAATATGATTTTATTAAATGAAGATTTAATAAATCCTTTTTCTGGCGATAAACAAAATGGCAATGTTTTATTAAAATTATATAAGAAAGAAATTATTGGTGAGCGTTATCAAATTGTTCAGCAATATATTTATCTGACAGAATATATAAATAAAGATCTGGATGATAAGGCTATTGAGTTAATTAATTATATCTTTAGTCAGGCAAAAATTGCCGGGGTTAAGCTTTTGGTTAGATTTGTCTATAAATATGCTAATCATATTCCAGAACCGGGGGTAGAAAAAATAAAACAACATATGCGGCAATTAAAATCAGTATTGGCTAATGGCGTAATATATGCATTTCAGTTTGGCTGGATTGGCACCTGGGGAGAACAACACGGGAGTTGTTACACAGATCAACAGAAACAGGCAATCTACCGGACATTTTATGCCGATTTTATGCCCGCCAATAGAAAAATAACCATGCGCTATAAGGCTAATCGAGATATGTTGATTAACGCACTTAGCCCGTTATTGGATAGTGACACTTTACGCATTGGTTTTAACAATGACTATTATACCCTTGATGCGCATAAGTTTGCAGTTGGCAATGACTTTGTCTGGCAAAGTGCCGTATACAATGATCTAAAAAAAATTGGCGCAAACTCTATCTATGACGTTGAAATGCCTTACAACGATGATGGTCGTGATCACTGGTGCCTTAATACTATTCCGGCTGATTTTGGCTGGGGAACGATTTGGCGCTTTACGGAATTGGGCGCTTCAACCTTTAGTATTATACATAATTTAAATTTATGTATAGCGGCTCTGCGTAAAGCGGTTATTGATTTAAAACAGTTTGAAAATGCAGGGTTTGTCTGTGATCGGGATTATTTTTGGGATCAAACAAAGCAAAGTTATACCACCAGAAGCGCTTTTGAATATATTAGGGATCATCTTGGCTATAGGTTGACGCTTGAAGAAGCGACTTATCCAGTGTTTGTCAAAATCGGTGATTATTTTGCTTTAAAGTTTAGCCTAAAAAATTATGGTTTTGCCCGACCAGTAAATAACAGACCGATTGCTATTGTATTTCTCGATGAGCAAGATGAGATCCAATGGCAACTCTTTATGCCAGCTGGCGCTGAGTTGTGCGCCGCAGGTCGGGGATATATATTTAGTATTGCCTGTCAGCTTGGTAATATAAAAAGCGGAAAATATCTGCTAGCCTTATGGTTACCCGATGAAAGTCCTATGCTAAGAGATTGTCCTCAATATGATATCCAATTGGCTAATGGCGGCAGTAATTTCCGTTTAATTGAAACGGAAAAACATCGCTTTAATGTTTTCGCTGAGGTACAGGTTATTGAATAAAATCTAGCTAGCAGAGAACGCTAGCCCGTTTTTAGCTATTAATTGTCAGTTTTCTACTCAGTTAGCGGTTAATAAAATTTAATTTTATCGATTAGCTGAGTTGTTGATTTAGCGTTTAGTCAATAAAAAAGCTGAAATACTCAGTATTTCAGCTTTTTTTTCAGCCAGCCAAATAAGTCAATTATTTTAATTTTGCGTTGCCTGAATGGCGGTAAGGGCAATGGTATAAACAATATCATCAACCAGTGCGCCACGGGACAAATCATTAACCGGTTTCCGCATTCCCTGTAGCATCGGGCCGATAGAAACCAGATTGGCTGAGCGTTGCACCGCTTTATAAGTGGTGTTGCCCGTATTCAGATCAGGGAAAATAAACACCGTTGCTTGACCGGCTACCGGTGAATCTGGCGCTTTAGATTTAGCAACATCGGCCATAATAGCGGCATCATATTGCAATGGGCCATCAATCACTAAATCTGGCCGTTTTGCTTGTGCTAAACGGGTTGCTTCACGCACTTTGTCCACGTCACTGCCGGCACCAGAATTACCGGTAGAATAAGAGATCATTGCTACTCGCGGCTCAATGCCAAATGCTTTGGCTGAATCAGCCGACTGGATGGCGATTTCTGATAATTGTTCCGCTGTTGGATCTGGATTTATTGCACAGTCACCATAAACTAACACCTGCTCAGGTAATAGCATAAAGAATATTGAAGAAACGATTGAGCTACCAGGGGCAGTTTTGATCAGTTGTAACGGTGGGCGAATAGTATTCGCCGTGGTATGAACAGCGCCGGAAACTAAACCATCAACCTCATTTTTTTCCAGCATCATGGTGCCTAACACCACATTGTCTTCTAACTGTTCACGCGCCACAATTTCGGTCATGCCTTTATTTTTGCGCAGCTCAACTAAACGTTCAACGTAGTTTTTCCGTACTGATTTAGGTGCCACAATTTCGATTCCGGCGCCTAATTCAATCCCTTGCGCGGCGGCAACCCGTTTTATTTCATCGGGTTCCCCTAGCAGGATACAGGTGGCAATGCCCCTTTCTGCACAAATAGCCGCCGCTTTTACTGTACGAGGTTCATTACCTTCCGGTAGTACGATACGCTTGTTAGCTTTACGTGCTAATTCGGTTAATTGATAGCGGAAAGCGGGAGGTGATAGCCGTTTAGGACGTTCAGAATCAGCCGTCAGTGAATCAATCCATTGCTGATTGATATGCAAGGCAACATAGTTTTGAATTTTTTCAATCCGTTCATGATCATCCGCATGCACTTCTAAACTAAAACTTTGCAGACTTAACGAAGTTTGCCAGGTATTGGTATCTACCATCAATACCGGTAAACCGGTTTCGAAAGCGCGGTGACAGAGTTCATGTATTGGCTTGGCAATCGGATAACCACCCGTTAATAGTAATGCACCAATTTCGACACCATTCATGGCCGCTAAACAGGCAGATACAATAACATCAGGGCGATCAGAAGAGGTCACTAGCAATGAGCCGGGACGAAACAGCTCTACCATATTGGGCACACTGCGAGCGCAGAAAATAACTGATTTTATGCGCCGGGTTTGTAGTGCACCTTCATTGATAATGCTGGCATTTAGATGATTAGCAATATCAATACCACGAGTGGCGATCAGATCAAAATTCCACGGAATACAACCCAATATTGGCAGCGGACTATTGTTAGCTAACGTCTTACTATCAATTTTTGCGATTGTAGCTTTAGTCGACTCATCAAATATCTCCGATAAATCAGGGCGGGTACGGCCATGCTCATCAACTGGTGCGTTGAGTTTATTAATAATTACCCCGGTGATATTTTTATTTTGTATACCACCAAACTCGGCGCGGGCTAATTCAATGCGCTCTTTTAACTGTTCCGGTGTGTTGTTACCTAATGCGGTAACAAAAATTACGTCAGCACCCAACGTCTTGGCGATATCATAATTTAACGATTGAGCAAAAGGGTGCTTACGGGTAGGCATTAAACCTTCGATTAGAATAACTTCAGCCTGTTGCGTGTTATCATGATAACGCGCAACAATCTCTTCCATTAAAACATCTTTTTGATCATTCGCCAGCAAAGATTCAACATAACTCATTTTTAGTGGTTCAGCGACCTGAACACTAGAATGGGAGCGTAACACTTCAGTTGTCTGATCTTTATCTCCAAAACGGGGTTGAGCAATGGGCTTAAAAACCGTTAGACTAACCCCTTTTTGTTCCATTGAACGGACGACCCCTAAACTAACGCTGGTTAAACCAACACTAATGTCAGTCGGTATTAACATTATTGTACGGGACACAGGTACCTCTTTAACAATTGCAAGATGTTCAACCTAGTACTGCCAATTGGTAAACTGGCAGTTTCTAATCTATTTATGCCGTTAGGCGGCTAGCGTCCTGAGCAATAACTAATTCTTCATTAGTTGGAATAACCAGAACAGGAATGCTATCGTCAGTCGTGATCTTGCCAGATTTGCCAAACCGTGCAGCTAAGTTGCGCTCGTGATCATACTTAATACCAATTAAAGATAATTTTTTAAGTGTTAATTCACGTACCAAGGCTGAGTTTTCTCCAATACCACCGGTGAAAACAATGGCATCTAATCGCCCTTCCATTAATGCGCAGTAAGCAGCGATATATTTGGCTAAACGATGACAATAGACATCCATTGCCCGTTTTGCATCCGGCTTAGTATTATAGTTATCTTCGACATAACGACAATCGTTGGTAACTTCAGTTAATCCAAGTATGCCAGACTCTTTGGTTAATAATGTATTGATTTTATCAACACTCATGCCCAAGGCGTCATGAAGGTGGAACACAATTGCTGGATCAATATCACCACTGCGAGTTCCCATCACTAAGCCTTCTAGGGGGGTCAGACCCATTGAGGTATCAACAGATTGCCCATTGACTACCGCAGTCACTGATCCGCCATTACCCAAATGGCAAGTGATTACATTCAGTTCATTGATCGATTTATTCAGTTCTTTGGCTGCTTGCTGGGAAACATAATAATGGCTAGTTCCATGTGCGCCGTAACGACGGATACCATGTTCTTTGTAAAGATTATAAGGCAGCGCATATAAATAAGCTTCAACCGGCATCGTCTGATGAAAGGCAGTATCAAAAACAGCGACATGTTTGTCATTTAAATGGGGAAATGCTTTTTTCGCTTCTTCAAGTCCAATAATGCCAGCAGGATTATGTAAAGGCGCAAATGGAATAGATGCTTTAATGCCTTCAACAACTTCATCATTAATAACAACTGATTGAGTAAACTTTTCACCGCCATGAACAATACGATGACCAATAGCAGAAATGGCTTGAGCTAATTCTGGTTTTTGGGTGAGAATTTGATTGACTATGAAAGTCATTGCTTCACTGTGTGCAGCACCTTCGCCTAAAGCAGCTTCGTTTTTCGTGCCATCTATTTTCCATTTAATACGGGCTTCTGGTAGATGAAAACATTCTGCTAAACCAGATAGTTGTTCTTCGCCGTTAACAGGATCAATGATAGCAAATTTAAGGGAAGAGCTACCGCAGTTGAGGACAAGTACCAGCTTACTTGACATGGAATTACCTACTATATCGTTATCATGCAGTCTTCTTTGTCAGATTAACCAGGAAGACTAGGGTTAATAAACATCAATCCAATAGAATGCTAGTAGCCTAGCTTATCCCTGGGATCATATTGAATGATTAATATCATATTTACGCAATATTATGATATTTTAATCGTATTTATCGAATAAATAACTATGTTTGCAATGTTGATATTAAAGATGCAATATAATATTAACATTATGGATTGAAAACATAGTAATAGACCAAATATAAACTTTATATGATATCAGTTTTTCTATAGATTATAGAAATCGTAGTCTCTGGCAACCAATGTTGCCCTGTAAATTCTACTAAAAAGATTTTATGCTTTATACATTTATTTTAAATTTTGCATGAAAAATTGATTGAAGTCATGTGAGGTATTGATGAATACGACACCAGAAACGACCCCCGGTTTCATACAAAAGTTGAAACTAGGTCGTCAGTATGCCAAGACATTTCCGTTAGAGAAATGTTTGATGCCTATTTTTCCCGAGCATCGTGTGATCACCGCTAGCCGATTTGCGATTCGTTATATGCCTGCTGTTGCTGTGTTTACACTTACCTGGCAGATTGCATTGGGTGGTCAGCTAGGACCGGCTGTGGCGACAGCGTTTTTTGCTTGTAGCTTACCATTGCAGGGTTTATGGTGGTTAGGTAAGCGTTCAGTTACGCCGCTACCTTCTGCATTACTTAGTTGGTTTTATGAAATTCGGGAAAAATTTAATCAAGCTGGAATTACCATTACGCCAGTTAAAGGTACACCGACTTATCAAACATTAGCAGAATTGTTAAAACGTGCTTTCAAACAATTAGATCGCTCTTTTATTGATGGTATTTAACTTAATTTGAAAGGATAGTGGGTCAGCTAATCAGTAATAGAGATAACAGGCATTAGAAAATAGTTTTTTAAAGGTTAATGCTTGAAAAGCCTTCTTAGATCAATAAAAGGTGTGTTATCACTATAAAAGGCAGGGCGGTGATGCGATGATTTAACAAATTTCCTCGTATTGGAGAGCCATAATGGAAATGACCCATGCACAACGCTTAATTCTGTCTAACCAGTATAAAATGCTGATCCTGCTTGATCCGGATAATGCCAAACGCTATCGACGTTGTCAAACTATCATTGAAGCTGGTTTTGGCTTGCAAATAAAAGAGTTAGAACAAGATTTTGCTGAGTTGTCAGAAGAAAATTGCCAGATTATCATTGATATTATGGAAATGTATCATGCCTTACAAGTTTCTTGGGAAAATCTATCGTCTAAAGCGGATATTACGGACAAAAGAGTTATCTTTTTAGGCTTTGATGCAGTGACGGAAGCACATTACCTACATTATGTTCGTTTTTTGGTGAATAGCGAAGGTCGTTATCGTCATTTTGTGCGTGGTAGCGATGATTTTAATGCTCAAACACCCATGTGGGATAAGTATCTGAGAATGTTAAATGTTTGGACATCTTGTCCGCGTCAGTATCATCTTTGTGCAGTAGAAATTAATCAAATCATTAATGCATGACTTATCTAAGGAGCATCAATGGTATTAAAATGTAAGGGATTTCTATTTGATTTGGATGGCACCCTGGTTGATTCTTTACCAAACGTTGAACATTGTTGGCGAGAATTTAGCCGTCGGATCGGTGTTTCAGAAACGGAGGTTTTGCACTATATTCATGGCAAACCGGCAATAAATTCTATCCGTCATTTTATGCCAAATGCCACTGAAACTAAAATTGATGAAGTTTTTTATTGGCTAGAAAATTTGGAAGCCGCCAATACGACAGGCATAGTGGCCCTACCCGGTGCGATTGATCTACTTGAACAACTAAATACATTTGCTATTCCATGGGCAATAGTGACTTCTGGCACCATTCCAATTGCTTTTAATCGGAGTAAAGCCGCAGGCTTACCGGAACCAAAACACTGGGTCACGATTGAACGGGTTGAGCAAGGTAAGCCGCAGCCAGATCCGTTTTTGCTTGGTGCACAACTACTAAATTTACCGCCAGAAGCGTGTATTGCGGTTGAAGATGCACAGGCAGGAATCTATTCTGCCTTAGATGCGGGTTGCCAGGTTATTGCTGTTCATGCGCCAGCAGGTATGGCGCGGCGAGAAGAAATATCGCTAATTATCAAATCATTTACTGAATTAAATATTTCAAAACCAGATAACCAAGGTGTTGTTACGGTGACTCAGCGTTAAAAAGATGTCAATTTCATAGAGTAGGCCGGCTAATTTGCACGATTTATGACAAATGAGCCCGATGAATAGACTTAATTTGAGGTCATTTTGAATAGCCAGCTGGTATGGGTACTAATTTTACTGCTAATCGTGGTCACGTTTTTTATGACTAATAAGATCCGTATGGATGTGGTTGCATTATTAGTCATTGTGGCTTTAGTATTAAGTGGAACGCTGACCCTTAAACAAGCAACAATCGGTTTTAGTGATCCCAATGTGCTGCTAATTGCAGCACTTTTTGTTTTTAGTGAGGGATTAGTTCGCACCGGTATTGCCTACCAAGTTGGTGATTGGTTAGTTGGTGTAGCCGGTAATAATGAAAATAAGATGCTGATTTTTTTGATGATAACAGTCGCAGGGTTAGGCGCTTTTATGAGTTCCACCGGCATTGTTGCTATTTTTATTCCCGTTGTTCTTAATGTGGCAAAACAAATGAGAATTCCACCAGGGCGCTTTATGATGCCATTAGGCTTTGCTGGACTCATCAGTGGTATGATGACGTTAGTAGCGACACCGCCAAATATGATAGTGAACAGTGAACTAGTCAGAGAAGGTTATACGGGATTCAAATTTTTCGCCATTACGCCGATTGGGATTGCGGTACTGTTGCTGGCAATTATTTATATGTGGATGGTTCGTCGTTGGTTAGGTAATCGCGAAATTGCAGCGGGTACTAATCCTCACCGGCGAACATTTCACGACTTTATTCGCGACTATAAGCTATCAGGTCGCGCTCGCTGTTTGGCCATCTGCCCAGGTTCCCCCTTAATAGGCTACTCTCTCGATGAATTACATTTACGCTCACGTTATGGTGCCAATGTTATTGGTATTGAGCGTTGGCATCGTTTTCGTCGACTTATGCTAAGTGTAACGGCTGCAACGGAGTTACATGAACGAGATGTGTTATTAGTCGATATCTCTGAGAGTGAAGTTGATCTCAATGACTTTTGCCATGAGCAAAAATTGGCCCCAATGATTTTGCGAGGTGAATATTTCTCTGCTCGCTCGCGTGAGGTCGGAATGGCTGAGTTCTCCTTAGCGCCGCAATCTTAGCTATTAGGCAGTACATTGCGAGAAATTAAATTTCGTACCCGTTATGGTCTTAATGTTGTTGGCATTTACCGTGAAGGAAAAACTATCGATGATAAATTAATTGATCAGCCAATGCGTTTAGGTGATATTTTACTGATCGTGGGTGACTGGAAATTAATTCGCTTATTGTCAACGGATAGGCGTAATTTTATTGTGTTAAATTTGGCCGCAGAAGTAGAAGCGGTGGCGCCTGCTACCTCGCAAGCGCCACATGCGATTTTTTGTTTGGTATTAATGGTTACTATGATGGCAATAGATGAAATCCCTAATTTTATTGCTGTGCTTATCGCGTGTCTTTTAATGGGAAAATTTCGCTGTATTGATATGGAAAGTGCTTATCGTGCAATACACTGGCCAAGTATTATGTTGATTGTTGGTATGATGCCTTTTGCTTTGGCATTAGAAAAAACCGGTGGTATCAATTTGATTGTTAATTTGCTAATGGATATTGCTGGTGGCATGGGAGCAAGGATAATGCTGCTTTGTTTATTTATTGTTTGTGCAGTGATTGGATTATTTATTTCTAATACTGCAACCGCAATATTAATGGCACCGATTGCCATTGCTGTCGCTAATCAGATGAATATCTCGCCTATGCCATTTGCTATGGTGATAAATGTTGCTGCTTCTGCGGCTTTTATGACTCCCGTTTCTTCACCGGTTAATACACTAATTTTGGCGCCTGGTGGCTATAAATTCAGCGATTTTCTTAAATTTGGTATTCCTTTTACTTTTTTAGTTATGGCTATTTCTATTATTATTATTCCTGAATTTTTTCCATTTTGACGTCATCCCCTATTATATGTAACAAATAGTAAGATAATGATATTATTTATATGCTGTATAATGTGTTAGCTACTAATTTCATCTAAAGATAAACTAAATCCTGGAACAAAAATTTCAATAAAGTATTGCATTTCATCGCTATAACGTTCAGAAAGTGTTTTTTCAAGTCGCATTTTAGCTAAATTAAACTCGCTGTTCCCTGCAGATAATTCTTCTAAGCATTTTAAATAGGCACAAAGTGCATCAGCTTGTTTAACAATAGCGCGTTCTTCCGCAGTATGATATTCATCATCCAAAATCGGCTGAAAATCTTGCTGTAATTCTTTTGGTAGCATAGCAACCAGTTTTTGTTGAGCGAATTTTTCAATTTTTTTGTATTCGTTCGCAATTTGCGGGTTATGATATTTTATCGGTGTTGGCAAATCACCGGTGATGACTTCACTAGCGTCATGATACATAGCCAGTAATGCGATGCGTTCAGGATTAGTTTGGCCATTAAATTTACGATTTTTAATGCAAGCAAGTGCATGAGCGACAAAGGCAACTTGTAGACTATGCTCTGAAATATTTTCTGTACGTACTTGCGCATCAGTGGCCAACGATTAATTAATTTCATACGAGAAAGATGGGCAAAAAAATAACTCATAGACTTTCCTCATGCGATTGTCATAGTGATAAACATTGTGAATTTACTAGGCAAACAAGTAAATAATAAAATAGAATATCCTTAAGTAAATTAAGGATATTCTATTGTTGGACAACTATTGGCGATAGTTTAGCAGGAATTGGCTAAATTTATTAATTGCAGCTTCAAGCTGACCAACATAAGGTAGTGTTACAATTCTGACGTGATCAGGCTCAGGCCAATTAAATGCCGTTCCCTGAACTAATAAAACTTTTTCTTGTAATAATAAATCAAGTACCATTTTTTGGTCGTTTGAGATATTGAATTTTTTGATATTAATTTTGGGAAACATATATAAAGCACCTTGCGGTTTAACACATGATACTCCAGGAATTTCATTAATCAGTTCCCAGGCACGATTACGTTGTTCATATAATCGTCCACCGGGACAGATAAATTCGTTAATACTTTGATAGCCACCTAATGCGGTTTGGATTGCATGTTGCATAGGAACGTTAGCACAAAGTCGCATGGAGGCTAATATTTCTAAGCCTTCAATATAGCTTTTGGCATTTTCTTTTGGACCATTAAGCACCATCCATCCCTGACGAAAACCAGCAACTCGATAAGTTTTTGATAAACCATTAAAAGTAATGGTTAATAGATCCGGTGCTAATGCAGCAATTGAATGATGTTGTGCATCATCGTAAAGAATTTTATCGTAGATCTCATCGGCAAAAATAATCAGCTGATGCTGACGAGCAATTTCGACGATCTCGGTCAATAATGCTTTGCTGTAAACAGAACCAGTAGGATTATTGGGATTAATGATGACAATACCACGTGTGCGTGGCGTAATTTTTTTACGAATATCATTTAAATCGGGAAACCAATTTTGTTCTTCATCACATCGATAGTGCACCGCTTTGCCGCCAGAAAGCGATACCGCAGCAGTCCATAACGGATAGTCAGGGGCGGGAACTAACATTTCATCGTTATTATTTAATAAGGCTTGCATCGATTGCACAATAAGTTCAGAAACACCATTACCAATAAAGATATCTTCAATATTAATGTCAAGCATTCCTCTGGCTTGATAGTGTTGCATAATTGCTTTGCGAGCGGAGTAAATTCCTTTTGAATCACTATAACCTTGTGAGTGGGTAAGATTGCGTAGAACATCAAATAAAATTTCATCCGGCGCTTCGAAACCAAAAGGTGCAGGATTTCCGATATGAAGTTTCAGAACTTTATGGCCTTCTTCTTCAAGACGCTTGGCTTCTTTAAGAACTGGCCCTCTTATGTCGTAACATACGTTATCCAATTTATTGGATTTACTGATTGTATTCATTTACTCTGTTTAAACCTCAATGTTAATAGAATATGAGGAAATTCCGCTGCATATTTATTTTCACACTCTACTCTTAGTTGGAAAATTTTTGAAGATACAGGCTAACTTTTAGTAGAAAAGGTTGATTTGAATAATTAAATTAGGTCAAATAAACTTTTTATCTAACTTAACTAGATAAATAAGTTCAAAAATATCATATAGGGCGGCCTTAAATTTTAAGTATGAGCTAATTTTTAGTAAACAAAAAATAAATTAATTAGTGTAATCATTGGCAGTGCATTTTTTGTTACAAACCATTGGTGGTTTCATGATAGAAATATTCTTTTTATAACATATAATTAAAGTTAATATGTTATCGCCGTATCTAAGCAAATAAAGTTTTGCTGCTGATTATCAATTTATAGTTTTTCCTAGCTGCATTATCTTTGACGGTTATTTTGTTGAGAATAACGTATTTTCTTCCTGTTTGGAAAATCGTTATTTTGGCATAGATTTGGAATTAAAAATTATTCTAATAAAAACGAGAAGAGGAACATTCTCATTGGCATTTTGTTTATCAATATGTAAAACATGCTTATTATTAAACAATTTAAGTTAATAAAAGTGTATACACAGTAATAAATACTGCATTAATAGAAATAAACTTTAATTTGTAAGGCTTTATCTTTATTTCTTTAACTATCAATGATTTTAATATCTATTGAATTCGTAAAAACACCAGGAATGATATAAGAGAACAAAATGATAAATTCAAATCGCCCAATTATGAATCTCGATCTTGATTTACTTAGAACTTTTGTTGCAGTTGCCGATCTGAATACCTTTGCCGCAGCTGCTGCGGCCGTTTGTCGTACTCAATCAGCTGTTAGCCAACAAATGCAGCGTTTAGAACAGTTAGTTGGCCGTGAGCTCTTTGAGCGCCACGGCCGAAATAAATTATTAACGGATCATGGATTGCAGTTATTAGGTTATGCGCGGCAAATATTACGGGCTAATGATGATGCTTCAGCTTCACTAACTTATAATGATGCTGAAGGCGAGTTGCGAGTGGGTGTTTCTGATGACACTACCAATACATTATTACCGTTTTTGCTTAATCGTATTGCGTCAGTCTATCCGCGTATGGCTGTTGATATTTATATAAAACGCGCCCATCTTATTAAAAATATGTTGGATAATGGTGAAATTGATTTAGCACTCATACCCACAGAATTGAGCCAATATCCCAGCACGCTTTTGCGTTCTGCACCCATCCTTTGGCATTGTGCCCCTGATTATCAGTATCAATTAAATGACCCCATTCCGTTGGTTGTTATGGATGAAACCAATCCGTTTCGTGAAATAGCATTAAGTACCCTTAATGCTGCGGGGATCAAATGGCGTATTGCTTATGAAGCCGCTTCATTATCGGCAGTGCTTGCAGCGGTTAATGCTGAAGTTGGTATCACTGCGCGTCCCTTGGAAATGCAGAATAGCGATTTAAGAATTTTAAGCGAAAGTGATGGTTTACCTCGCTTACCCGAAATTCGTTATTGGTTATACCGTAATATTGATGAGAAAAACGAGGCTATTTTAACGGTATTTGGTGCCATTAAAAATAAGAAAACACCTTACATAGTAGAGCCGTTTAGCGAGACAATTAATAAAGAAATATTATAAATCTGGAGGTTAAAAAATTACCCTTTAGTTTAGATTGTTATTTAAGTTTCATATTGCGAGCAATTCTATTATTCCTGCCCTGTTGCTCTATTTTAAATAGAAAAACAGGGTATTTTTTTATTTTCTGCACAAAGCTTGTTTTATTTAGCAGAGAATAGCCAAAATATTAGTACATAAAATATTCTTTATTATTGCGATAAACAAAGGCATTGTTTAACAAACATTATTTAAATATTTCTTATCAATAGTACTAAATTTTATTTTAGCAAAAAATCTATTCTGACTTGAAGGGTTTTTATTTCATCTAAAAATTAGGTTTATTTATAGAGTTGTGAAAAATGATAGTCGTTAATATAATCATATAAAGTTGATTATTTTTTAATCAGTTGTGTTTTTTCAACAGAATTGTGCGCATGATCAAAAAATAGCGGAACTGATGCTGTTTTAAAACAGGTTTTTCCTGAGATAATGGTGTAGAAAAAACGAAATATCAGTTACACTAGTTACTAGCTGTGAGTATTAGTTGAATGAGCTGTCCCGTTTTAGCTAGCGATGTTTTTTAATTTATAGTTTACGGTAAAAGGTGCGAAGAGAGGCATTATTCTATAAACAAAATAGTGGTGAGAGGGACAAAGTTGAAGAAAATTGATGTTTGTCTGTCGATTTTAATTTTTCTTCTCATCTAATTATGGTTAGTGTGGTGTAATATTGCGCTAATTCAAGAGCAAAGCAATGACACCGTTTTTATTTATAATGAGTAAGCAGCGAGTATGTCTACATCTATTGAAGTATTTGCTCATCATTGGGCTTTTGCAATCTATCTTATCGGTGCTCTTGGTCTGTGTTCCTTAATGTTACTTGGTGCCTATTACCTTGGTGGTAGATCCCAAGCCAGAGCAAAGCATATCCCTTATGAATCGGGTATTAATTCTGTTGGTAGTGCCCGTTTGCGTATATCAGCCAAATTTTACTTGGTTGCCATGTTTTTTGTTATTTTCGATGTTGAAGCGTTATTCCTTTATGCGTGGGCAGTCTCTATTAAAGAAAGTGGTTGGTTAGGCTTTATTGAGGCAAGTATTTTTATTTTGGTGTTATTGGTGGGCTTATTCTACTTGGTTCGTATTGGGGCACTTAATTGGACACCAGTGCGTTCATGTCGCCATGTTGCAAAACCAAGTGAAGTAATTAAAACCAACAATCGTCACCCCTAGTAAAATTGAGGCATTTAAAGATGGATTATACGCTCACTCGCATTGACTTAAATGGTGAGAATGACCGTTATCCCTTGCAAACACAACAAGTTGTCGGAGATCCATTAGAACAGCATGTTCATCGTAGTGTTTATATGGGTAAATTAGAGCATGCTTTACATAATATGGTGAATTGGGGCAGAAAAAATTCTCTTTGGCCATACAATTTTGGCCTTTCCTGTTGCTATGTTGAGATGGTGACCTCTTTCACGGCGGTACATGATGTTGCCCGGTTTGGTGCTGAAGTATTAAGGGCATCACCGCGACAGGCTGATTTTATGGTTGTTGCTGGAACCTGTTTTACTAAAATGGCTCCTGTTATTCAACGACTTTATGATCAAATGTTAGCGCCTAAATGGGTGATTTCGATGGGGGCTTGTGCTAACTCGGGGGGTATGTACGATATTTATTCTGTTGTTCAAGGGGTTGATAAATTTCTTCCTGTTGACGTTTATATACCCGGTTGTCCACCACGTCCTGAAGCTTATATGCAAGCTTTATTATTATTACAAGAATCGATTGGTAAAGAACGTCGTCCATTATCATGGGTGGTCGGCGATCAGGGTGTTTATCGCGCGAATATGCAATCTGAAAAAGAGCGTAAACGTGGGGAAAGAATAGCGGTTAAAACGCTACGGACACCCGATGAAATATAAGGCTTATAAATAAGCTATTCAGCGTAACAGAAGCAATGTGTTGCGGTCGTAATAAACCTGATCAAGTGTTGTGGTGCATAATGATAACAGATCAGATAACGCAAGAAAGTGTCAGGCCAGTATGGCAAACTTATGATCATTGCGATGATCCAATAATTTTGGCACTGCGTAACCAATTTAGTCCAGATGCTTTCACCATTCAATCAACTCGTACGGGAATGTTAGTCATATGGATCAAACGTGAACAACTTCTTGCCGTGATAGAGTTTTTGAAAAAGCAGCCTAAACCTTATGTGATGCTGTTTGACTTACATGGGGTTGATGAACGGCAAAGAGTATATCGGCATGGTTTACCTGACGCTGATTTTTCCGTTTTTTACCATCTCATTTCCATTGAGCGTAACCGCGATATTATGTTGAAAGTGGCGCTTAGTGAGAAAGATCTTAATGTTCCATCTCTAGTTTCTTTATTTCCCAATGCTAATTGGTATGAACGTGAAGTATGGGATATGTTTGGCATAACATTTACTGGCCATCCGAATTTGCGGCGGTTATTAATGCCAGTAACCTGGCAAGGACATCCATTATGTAAAGATTATCCGGCCAGAGCCACTGAATTTGATCCTTTTGTTTTAACCAAACAGAAGCTTGATTTAGAGATGGAGTCACTGACCTTTAAACCCGAAGAATGGGGGATGGCTAGAGGCAACGAACATGAGGATTTTATGTTCTTGAACCTAGGCCCGAATCATCCTTCATCTCACGGCGCTTTTCGAATTGTACTGCAACTTGATGGTGAAGAGATTATCGACTGTGTACCTGATATTGGTTACCACCATCGAGGTGCAGAGAAAATGGGCGAACGCCAATCCTGGCACAGTTATATTCCCTACACTGACCGCATTGAGTATTTAGGTGGCTGTGTTAATGAAATGCCTTATGTATTAGCGGTAGAAAAACTGGCAGGTATTGATGTCCCTGAGCGCGTTATGACTATCCGCGTTATGCTGTCAGAGTTATTTCGTATTAACAGCCATTTACTCTATATCAGTACTTTTATTCAGGATGTCGGTGCGATGACACCGGTTTTCTTTGCCTTTACCGATCGGCAAAAAATATATGACATCATTGAAGCAATCACTGGTTTCCGTATGCACCCTGCTTGGTTTCGGATCGGTGGCGTTGCCCATGATTTACCACAAGGTTGGCAGAAACTGTTGCAGGAATTCCTGGATTGGATGCCAAAGCGTCTCGATTCTTATGTAAAGGCAGCATTGCAAAATAGTATTCTTAAAGGACGCTCAGTGGGGGTTGCCGCTTATACGACTAAAGAAGCATTAGATTGGGGGGTTACTGGTGCTGGATTAAGGGCAACGGGTCTTGATTTCGACATTCGTAAATGGCGTCCCTATTCAGGTTATGAAAACTTTGAATTTGAGGTTCCCATCGGCAACAACGGCGATTGTTATGATCGTGTGATGTTAAAAGTAGAAGAGCTACGGCAAAGCCTGCATATTCTTAAGCAATGCTTAAATAATATGCCGGCTGGACCATTTAAAGCTGATCATCCACTCACGACCCCACCACCCAAAGAGCGCACCTTACAGCATATTGAAACCATGATTAACCATTTTCTACAAGTTTCATGGGGACCAGTTATGCCTGCAAATGAGGCTTTCCAGATGATTGAAGCAACAAAAGGGATCAATAGTTACTATCTGACCAGTGATGGTAATACGATGAGCTATCGTACACGCGTTCGTACGCCAAGTTTTGCCCATTTACAGCAAATTCCTGCTGTAATCAGAGGCAGTCTGGTGTCTGATCTTATTGTCTACCTTGGTAGTATTGATTTTGTCATGTCAGATGTGGATCGTTAATAATGCAAGATGAATTTAATCCAAATCAACAGCAAAAGCGGCTTGATGTCGCTAATAGGATAGAGTCTCACACCAAACATGATTTTGCGTTGACCGAAGAAGAGCGGGAAGCGATCGAACAAGAAAAACATCATTATGAAGATGCTAGGGCTGCATCAATTGAAGCATTGAAAATTGTGCAAAAAAAGCGCGGTTGGGTGGAAGATGGTGCTATTTATGCGATTGCCTCTCTGTTAGGTATTCCTGCTAGTGATGTCGAAGGGGTAGCGACCTTCTATAGTCAAATTTATCGTCAACCGGTTGGTCGTCACATTATCCGTTATTGTGACAGTGTGGTTTGTCATATTACTGGTTATCAAGGTATTGAGACTGAAATTATCAAACTATTGCAGATTGCGCCCGGACAAACCACCGCCGATGGCCGTTTTACCTTATTACCAACTTGTTGTCTGGGTAACTGTGACAAAGGTCCTACAATGATGATTGATGAGGATACGCATAGTCATGTAAAGCCATCTGATATTCAACGGCTATTGGAGCAGTATCCATGACAACACAGCGACAAATTACCCGTAATGAACAGACGCATCCATTAACTTGGCGTTTACGTGCAGATCAGCAACCCGTCTGGTTAGAGGAGTACTTAAGTAAAAATGGTTATCAAGGTGCTAAAAACGCCTTAAAAAACATGTCGCCAGATCAAGTGGTTAGCTTAGTTAAAGATGCTGGTCTTAAAGGTCGTGGTGGTGCTGGTTTTTCTACCGGTCTGAAATGGAGTTTGATGCCGAAAGATGACAGCATGAATATTCGTTATCTACTTTGCAATGCGGATGAAATGGAGCCAGGAACCTATAAAGATCGTCTTTTAATGGAACAGCTACCGCATTTGTTGATCGAGGGAATGTTAATTGGTGCCTATGCATTAAAAGCATACCGTGGATATATCTTCCTACGCGGTGAGTATATTGAAGCAGCCAAACATTTACGTAAAGCGATTGAGGAAGCGAAAGCAGCGGGTCTATTAGGTAAAAATATTCTGGCTACTGGTTTTAACTTTGAGCTTTTTGTCCATACCGGTGCTGGACGCTATATTTGTGGTGAAGAAACAGCGCTAATTAACTCCCTTGAAGGACGCCGAGCAAATCCGCGATCAAAACCGCCTTTTCCGGCAACATCCGGTGTTTGGGGGAAGCCAACTTGCGTCAATAATGTGGAAACACTCTGTAATGTGCCTGCGATTATTGCACATGGTAAAGAGTGGTATCTCGGCCTTAGTGAAGGTAAAAGTAAAGATGCAGGTACCAAGCTGATGGGATTTTCTGGCCGGGTTAATAATCCAGGGTTGTGGGAATTACCTTTTGGTATCACTGCGCGCGAAATCTTAGAAGATTATGCGGGTGGCATGCGTGAAGGTTTAACCCTCAAAGCCTGGCAACCAGGCGGGGCGGGTACCGATTTTCTGACCGAAGCGCATCTTGATTTAGCGATGGATTTCGACAGTATCGCTAAAGCGGGTAGCCGTTTAGGAACCGCACTGGCCATGGCGGTTGATCATAAAATTAATATGGTTTCTTTAACCCGCAATTTAGAGCAATTTTTTGCCCGTGAATCGTGTGGTTGGTGTACGCCGTGTCGTGATGGCCTACCTTGGAGTGTGAAAATTTTACAGGCTTTAGAGCGGGGTGAGGGACAACCCGGTGATATTGAAACATTAGAGCAACTATGTCGCTTTCTTGGGCCAGGTAAAACTTTTTGTGCGCATGCACCCGGTGCGGTGGAACCTTTGCAGAGTGCTATCAAATATTTTCGTGCTGAATTTGAAGCTGGCATCAGTCAACAGAATTTGGCCAACTTGAGTCCAATTGCAGGTATTCAGCCAAATTTGTTAAAGCAACGTTGGTAATAATCTACCCGAAGCTAAATAAAAACGTATTTAAGTCGACTGAATTTTTGATTAACGCCTGCTAAAAAGCAGGCCATTAGGAAGCATGCTGACTATGGCTACAATATATGTAGACGGCAAACGATATGATGTAAATGGGGCTGAAAACCTATTGCAGGCCTGTCTCTCTCTGGGGCTGGATATCCCTTACTTTTGCTGGCATCCAGCGTTGGGTAGTGTTGGTGCTTGCCGTCAATGCGCAGTTAAGCAATATCAAAACGCTGACGACACCCGAGGTCGTCTGGTCATGTCCTGCATGACCCCGGCTTCTGATGGAACCTATATTTCCATCGATGATGATGAAGCTAAGCAGTTTCGTGCAAGTGTTGTTGAGTGGTTGATGACAAATCATCCACATGATTGTCCGGTTTGTGAGGAAGGCGGCAATTGTCATTTACAAGATATGACAGTGATGACTGGTCATACGATGCGTAAATATCGTTTTACTAAACGCACTCATTATAATCAGGATCTGGGCCCATTCATTGGGCACGAAATGAATCGTTGTATCGCTTGCTATCGCTGTGTTCGTTATTACAAGGATTATGCTGAT
Source organism: Arsenophonus nasoniae DSM 15247 (assembly GCF_000429565.1). Classification (GTDB taxonomy): domain Bacteria; phylum Pseudomonadota; class Gammaproteobacteria; order Enterobacterales; family Enterobacteriaceae; genus Arsenophonus; species Arsenophonus nasoniae. Next base: position 42,762 of record NZ_AUCC01000010.1, on the reverse strand, counting down.
GGTACCGATCTAGGTGTTTATAGCGCGCATAATCATGTCTATTTTGGCCGGGTGGAAGACGGTACGCTAGAAAGTGAATTTGCTGGCAATTTAGTTGAGATCTGTCCCACGGGTGTTTTTATTGATAAAACCCATTCTGAACGTTACAATCGCAAGTGGGATATGCAATTTGCGCCAGGAATATGTCAACAGTGTAGTATCGGTTGTAACACAAGCCCTGGTGAACGTTATGGTGAATTACGCCGGATTGAAAATCGTTACAACGGCATGATAAACCACTATTTTTTATGTGATCGTGGCCGCTTTGGTTATGGTTATGTTAATCGTAAAGATCGTCCTCGCCAGCCTCAATTAGTTAAAAAAGGAAAACGCCACACGATTTCGGCGCTAGAGGCGATGCAAGCGGGGGCGAAAATTTTACGCCAGGCAAAAAAGACTATTGGTATTGGGTCACCACGAGCCAGTATCGAGAGCAATTATGCATTGCGAGCACTGGTTGGCGAAGATAACTTTTATTCCGGTATTTCCGCAGCACAACAGCGTCGTCTCGAATTAATGGTCAACATTTTGCAAAAGGGCGGCGTCTATACGCCGACATTGCGCGAAATTGAAAATTATGATGCGGTACTGGTTTTGGGAGAAGATTTAACCCAAACTGGGGCACGTATTGCATTGGCGGTTCGTCAAGCGGTTAAAGGCAAAGCCAGAGCAATGGCTGCAGCACAAAAAGTGGCAGATTGGCAAATCGCCGCAGTGTTAAATATAGGCCAACATGCTAAATATCCTCTATTTATCACCAATATAGACGATAGCCGGTTAGATGACGTTGCTGCATTAAATTATCGGGCACCAGTTGATGATCAAGCTCGCTTTGCTTTTGCTATTGCTCACGCTTTGGATAGTAAGGCGCCAGCCGTTAATGATTTACCGGCAGATGTCAAAGCGAAAGCGGAATTAGTGGCCGCAGCATTATTGCAGGCCAAAAAGCCACTTATTATTAGTGGTAGCAATGCTGGTAGTGACGCACTTATCCAGGCCGCGGCCAATATAGCCTTTGCATTAACCGGGCAGAATGTCGCAGCCGGCATTACCTATATTGCTGCTGAAGCGAATAGCTTTGGTTTGGCTTTAATGAATGCTCAACCGTTAGATAGGGCAATTGAGCGTATCGCATCCGGTGAGGTTGATACTGCCGTTGTTATGGAAAATGATCTTTATCGCCATAGTGATGTTGACAGCGTTAATAATGCTTTGGATAAGCTTAATAAATTGATTGTCGCCGATCATCAGCGTACCGCTATTATGGATTATGCAGATCTTATTTTACCCGCCGCTAGCTTTGCTGAAAGCTCTGGAACAATGATTAATAATGAAGGTCGCGCACAACGTTATTTTCAAGTGTTTGATCCGACTTATTACCAACCTAATATTGCCATCAATGAAAGTTGGCGTTGGTTTCATTCATTGCAGGCAGAGTTTGAAACACGTCAAATAGATTGGTCACAATTAGATCATGTGATCAAGGCTTGTATAACCGCCATGCCTCAGTTTACCGCTATTGTTGATGCAGCACCTAATGCGACATTCCGTATTCGCGGACAAAAACTAGCACGATCTCCGCAACGTTATAGTGGTCGTACCGCAATATTGGCTGATATTACGGTCAGTGAACCTGGCCAGCCAAGAGATATTGATACGCCATTTGCTTTTTCTATGGAAGGCAACAACAGTCCCATGGCTAAACGCCAACAAATTCCATTTGCTTGGTCGCCAGGCTGGAATTCACCTCAAGCATGGAATAAGTTTCAAGCTGAAGTCGGCGGGCCGTTACGCTTTGGTGATCCGGGTATCCGATTATTTAATTCAACCGATAGTCGCCTAGATTATTTTACTGCTATTCCGCCAGCGTGGCAGCGCCAAGATGACCAATGGACGGTTGCTCCTTACTATCATTTATTTGGTAGTGATGAAACCTCCCAGCGCGCGGAAGCAATACAACAACGTATGCTAGAAGCTTATATTATGCTCAATATTGAAGATGCTGAAAACCTAGCGGTGAAAGTTGGTGCCATGCTTGAATTCAGTTATGGTGGGCAAGTTTATCGATTGCCAGTTCGTGTCAGTTATCATTTAGCGCGAGGGCAGGTTGGCTTACCACTAGGTATGCCCGGTATTGCGCCATCGATGGCAGGTGTTGCCGTGAAAAATTTACGGAGGGCAACATGATGACGCTATTTTCTACCGAAATCACTGCTGCGATTATTGCTGTTTTACAAGCGATAGTTATTTTGCTGGTAGTGGTTATTTGTGGCGCTTTAATGAGTTTTGGCGAACGCCGCTTATTGGCACTGTTCCAGAATCGTTATGGACCTAATCGGGTAGGGTGGGGAGGTTCATTACAGATTGCTGCTGATATGATAAAAATGCTATTTAAAGAAGATTGGATCCCGCAATTTTCAGATAAGCGTATTTTCATGTTGGCACCGGTAATTGCTTTTTGTTCCATGTTATTGGTGTTTGCCATTATTCCAGTTAGTGCAACTTGGTATGTTGCCGATCTTAACATTGGCTTACTGTTTTTTTTCATGATGGCCGGATTAGCGGTTTATTCGGTACTGTTTGCGGGTTGGTCAAGTAATAATAAATACTCTTTATTAGGCGCGATGCGCGCTTCTGCCCAGACCTTAAGTTATGAAGTTTTTTTGGGACTTTCATTAATGGGGGTCGTCGCTCGCGCTGGCTCCTTTAACTTAATCGATATTGTCAATTCACAAGTAGGGTTATGGAATATTATTCCCCAATTTTTCGGCTTTTTAACCTTTGTTATCGCAGGTGTTGCAGTTTGTCACCGTCATCCATTTGATCAACCTGAATCAGAGCAAGAACTGGCTGATGGCTATCATATTGAATATTCTGGTATGAAATTTGGTCTATTTTTCGTCGGCGAATATATCAGTATTGTCACCGTTTCCGCATTAATTGTGACCTTATTTTTCGGTGGTTGGCTTGGCCCATTTTTACCTGGCTTTATTTGGTTTGCCTTAAAAACTGCCTTCTTCATGGTGATGTTTATTCTGGTTCGCGCCTCATTACCACGTCCGCGGTATGATCAAGTGATGGCTTTTGGTTGGAAAGTGTGTTTGCCATTGACGTTGATCAATCTGTTAGTCACAGCAGCCGTTATTCTATGCAATGCTTAATAAGGGAGGATTGAGCCATGACATTAAAAGAGTTAGTGGTTGGTTTAGCCACCCAAATACGTAGTATTTGTATGATTGGGCTACACGCTTTTCATAAACGTGAAACGAAAATGTACCCGGAAGAACCGGTTTATTTACCTCCTCGCTATCGCGGGCGTATTGTATTAACTCGTGATCCTGATGGTCAAGAGCGATGTGTGGCATGCAATTTATGTGCTGTAGTTTGCCCTGTTGGTTGCATTTCACTGCAAAAAGCGGAACAGCCAGATGGCCGTTGGTATCCAGAATTTTTCCAAATTAATTTTTCCCGTTGTATTTTTTGTGGTTTATGTGAAGAGGCTTGTCCGACTACCGCTATTCAACTAACGCCCGATTTTGAAATGGGGGAATACCAACGCCAAGATTTAGTTTATGAAAAACAGGATTTGTTGATTTCAGGGCCAGGTAAATATCCAGATTATAATTTTTATCACAAAACGGGTATGGCGATTAATGGTAAAGATAAAGGTGAAGCAGATAATGAAGCTAAGCCGATTAATGTCAAAGATTTGTTGCCATAAGGAACGATGTTTATGGAATTTACATTTTATGTCGCCGGATTGGTTGCTATTTTGGCGACGCTAAGGGTAATAACACATACCAATCCAGTTCATGCGCTGTTGTATCTGATCGTTTCCCTGTTAGTTTTAGCAATAGTTTTCTTTGCTGTTGGATCTTATTTTGCTGGTGCCTTAGAGATTATCGTTTATGCCGGAGCGATCATGGTGCTGTTTGTGTTTGTTGTCATGATGCTTAATTTAGGTAAATCAGTCGTCGATCAGGAACGTGTCTGGCTACAACCAAAAGCATGGATTGGCCCAGCCATTCTTTCAGCCGTTTTACTTGGCGTTATTGTTTATGCCATCGTGGCAATAAAACATAGCCAGATCAAAGGCGAAATGATCAGTGCTAAACAGGTTGGCATCAGTTTATTTGGTCCTTATGTGTTAGCGGTTGAACTGGTTTCTTTATTGTTATTGGCAGGTCTGGTCGTGGCATTTCATATCGGGCGTGAAAAACGGCTACACGCTGTTGATAGTCATTCTGAAGTGGAGGAACAAGTATGATCCTTCTGCAACATGGTTTAATTTTAGCGGCGATTTTATTTGTTTTAGGCTTAAGTTGTTTACTGATCCGGCGCAATCTTCTCTTTATGTTAATTGGATTAGAAATAATGATTAACTCAGCGGCATTAGCGTTTGTAGTGGCGGGTAGTTATTGGGGACAAGCTGATGGTCAAGTGATGTATATTTTAACCATCAGTTTGGCTGCAGCGGAAGCAAGTATAGGATTGGCGTTGTTATTACAACTTCATCGTCATCGCCAGAACCTTAATATTGATGAAGTCAGTGAGATGCGCGGATGAATTTACTCTATTTAACCATTCTGCTGCCACTATTGGGATTTCTACTGCTCGCATTCTCTCGCGGACGTTGGTCGGAAAATTTGTCCGCTATCGTCGGGGTTGGTTCGGTAGGTTTGGCAGCACTAATAACCTGTTGGCTAGCGATTGATTTTTATGCTAATAATGCTGATGGTGGCTATGTTTATCGTCAGACATTGTGGCATTGGATAGCAGTAGATAACTTTAACATTCCTATTACACTGGTACTTGATGGTTTATCGTTAACCATGTTAGCGGTTGTCACCGGCGTTGGCTTTTTGATTCATCTATACGCTTCTTGGTATATGCGTGGTGAAGAAGGTTATTCACGCTTTTTTGCTTATACCAATTTATTTATTGCTAGTATGGTTATTCTCGTTTTGGCTGACAACATGCTGCTAATGTATCTTGGTTGGGAAGGCGTCGGCTTATGTAGTTATTTGCTAATTGGTTTTTATTATACCAAGCCAGAAAATGGCAAAGCAGCCATGAAGGCTTTTTTTGTCACACGAATTGGTGATGTTTTTTTAGCCATTGGCATGTTTATTCTCTATAACCAATTTGGCACTCTGAATTTCCACCAATTGAGCCTATTAGTGCCACAGCAAATTAGCGCGGGTTCGCCGCTTATCAATTGGGCAACGTTAATGATCCTTGGCGGTGCAGTTGGTAAATCTGCTCAGTTACCTTTGCAGACTTGGTTAGCCGATGCAATGGCCGGCCCAACGCCAGTATCTGCCCTTATTCATGCCGCAACCATGGTCACTGCGGGGGGTTATTTAATTGCCCGTACGCATATTTTGTTCTTAATGGCACCGGAAATATTGCATTTAGTCGCTATTATTGGTGCGGTTACCCTTATATTGGCCGGATTTGCGGCTCTAGTACAAACCGATATCAAACGCGTACTGGCTTATTCGACGATGAGTCAAATAGGTTATATGTTTTTAGCTTTAGGGGTTCAGGCATGGGATGCGGCTATTTTTCATTTGATGACCCACGCGTTTTTTAAAGCGTTACTTTTTTTATCCGCAGGTTCAGTTATTGTTGCCTGTCACCATGAACAAAACATATTTAAGATGGGTGGCTTACGTAAAACGCTACCCTTTGTTTATGGTTGCTTTTTAATTGGCGGGGGAGCGTTATCGGCAATACCGCTAGTTACTGCCGGCTTTTATAGTAAAGACGATATCTTATGGGGAGCCGCCCTGCAAGGAGAAACGGTTTTACTGTGGGCTGGCATAATTGGTGCATTTATGACCGCACTCTATACCTTCCGTATGATTTTTATTGTCTTTCATGGCAAAAAACAGGCAAGGGTTCAAGCTGTCGGTGGTATTAGTCATACCCTGCCGTTAGCGGTATTAGCCGTATTATCCACGGTTGTTGGAGCACTGATTATTCAACCGTTAGCGGGCATATTCCCTGTCAGTGAAACAATCGATGAGTCGGGTAAAGTTAGGTTAGAAATAGTTTCAGCGATTGTTGCATTACTCGGACTGGCACTAGCGATATTTCTCTATCTGGGCAAACGTCAGGTTGTTAAATCTATTGCTAAAAGTCCAGTGGGACGTTTTTTTACTGCTTGGTGGTATCAGGCATGGGGATTTGACCAACTTTATAACCTTATTTTTATAAAACCCTTTAAAGTAATTGCTCAATTATTGGCAAATGATCCGGTCAATTCATTCATGAATATTCCAGCTGTGATGTCGCGTTGGGGCAATAAAGGCTTAACTTTTAGCCAGAATGGGCAGATCCGTTGGTATTTGGCTTCTATGGGGTTTGGGGCAGTGTTGATGTTAGCACTGTTACTTCTGGTTTAATTAAGGGACACATTGCGCCATGCTATTACCTTGGCTAATACTTCTTCCCTTCATCGGTGGTGTGCTTTGCTGGCAGTCCGGACGATTTAATCAACGGGCACCACGCTATTTAGCACTGCTTGTGATGGGGTTAACACTGCTCCTCTCTGTACTACTTTGGTTACAGGGAAATTATTCGTTGACTAATACTTTAGCATTACCCCAATGGCAGGCAATCTTTTTCATGCCATGGATCACGCCATTAGGTATTAATATTGCCTTGGCAATTGATGGTTTATCATTACTAATGATAGTGCTAACAGCTATCATGGGGATTTTTTCGGTATTGAGTTCGTGGAGTGAAAATCAACCAAATCAAGGGGCTTATCACTTTCATTTGATGTGGATTCTAGCCGGAGTGATGGGAATTTTCCTGGCGGTAGATCTGTTTTTGTTTTTCTTCTTCTGGGAAATGATGTTGATCCCAATGTATTTTCTGATTGCTAATTGGGGACATAAAGGCTCGGAAGAACGTGCACATGTCAATGCAGCGACTAAGTTTTTTATTTATACCCAAGCAAGTGGCTTGATTATGTTGGTAGCAATTGTGGCATTGGCGTTAATTCATTATCAGTCATCGGGTAATTGGTCATTTGCCTATCACGATCTATTAAATACCAAAATGTCAGCGCTGACACAGTATCTGTTAATGCTAGGGTTTTTTATTGCATTTGCAGTGAAAATGCCTTTGGTACCTTTTCATGGCTGGATGGCAGACACACAAGAACAATCGCCAACAGCCGGCTCCGTTGATATTTCAGGTATCATGCTTAAAACGGCAGCTTATGGTTTATTGCGTTTCACATTACCGCTATTTCCTACCGCATCGATTCAATTTACCCCTATCGCGATGACGCTAGGTGTGATCAGTATATTTTATGGTGCATGGTTAGCATTCAAACAGACAGATATCAAACGCCTGGTGGCTTATAGCAGTTTGTCGCATATGGGCTTTGTTACCGTCGCTATTTATGCCGGTTCTACCCTGGCTTACCAAGGAGCAGTGTTACAAATGATTGCTAATGGCCTGTCAGGTGCGGCTTTGATCATTATTAGTGGTCAACTTTATGAACGTACCGGAACCCGTGATATGCGCATGATGGGAGGATTATGGAAACGGATCATGTGGCTACCTGCACTATCACTATTTTTTGCTGTGGCAACATTGGGCATGCCGGGTACCGGAAATTTTGTTGGTGAATTTATGATCCTATTTGGCACTTTTGGGCAATTTAAATTGGTGACAACGATTATGGTATTCGGTGTGGTATTTGCGTCTATTTATGCACTTTGGATGATGCAACAGGTCTATTATGGTAGCGCAAAATCAGAAAAAGCACTGCCCGCTTTAAATGGTCGCGAGATATTGGTTTTACTGACATTAGCCTTGTTATTAGTGATATTAGGTTTTTATCCGCAACCCGTGTTAGATACTTCAAAAAATGTGATGGAATCGCTGCACAGTTTGTATTCTATTTCGTTTTCAACCTTAAGGCCATAATTCGTCATGACCATAACTTTTGAACAATTGATCGCATTGTCACCACTTCTGATCGTTGGGCTATTAGTGGTGATTGTGATGTTATCCATTGCCTGGCGGCGCCTTCATTTACTCAATGCCACTTTAACGATAGCCGGTTTTATTATTGCGTTAGTGACCTGCTTTTTAATTGGCGATAAATTACCGCTTGAAGTCACTCCATTAATCTATGTAGATAAATATTCACTCTTTTATAGTGCACTGATTTTGCTTACTGGTATTGGCACAGCAATTTATGCCTATGGATGGCTTACCGGATACCCTGATAATAAAGAAGAGTTTTATTTATTATTAGCTATCGCGGGAGCAGGCGGGATTTTGTTATCAATGGCCAACCATTTAGCAAGCTTATTCATTGGTATTGAATTAATTTCATTGCCATTATTTGGCTTGGTTGGCTATGCCTTTACCCAGAAGCGTTCATTAGAAGCTAGCATTAAATATATGTTGCTATCCGCCGCTGCCTCTGCATTTTTATTGTTCGGTATGGCGTTACTTTATGCTGAATCAGGCAGTTTGCTATTTGCCAAATTAGGTTTAAGCCTAAATGAGCATATTATTCACTATCCGGTCATTATGGTTGGTGTTGGTATGATGTTGGTCGGAATTGGTTTTAAACTCTCTTTTGTCCCTTTTCAATTGTGGACACCGGATGTTTATCAAGGTGCACCTGCACCTGTAGCAACATTTTTGGCAACCGCGAGTAAGATCGCTATTTTTGCGGTTTTAATGCGTTTACTAATGACATCACCGATAGCAGAAAGTCAGGCATTATTGTTAGTACTTAGTATTATTGCCATTGCTTCTATCTTGTTTGGTAATTTAATGGCCATATCGCAACGGAGTATTAAACGGCTGCTAGGTTACTCATCTATTGCCCATATGGGATATTTACTGCTGCCGTTAATTGCGTTACAAACTGATAGTGTTGCAGCGCAAATTACGGTAGCAATCTATTTTATGGGGTATTTATTGGCCAGTTTAGGTGCTTTTGGCGTTGTCAGTATTCTATCTAGTCCCTACTGTGGTGATGATAAAGACGATATTAATGTTTATCGGGGATTATATTGGCGTCAACCGGTGCTGGCGATTATTTTGACCATCATGATGCTGTCGTTAGCAGGCATACCTATTACGCTAGGTTTTATTGGTAAATTTTATCTGATTATTACGGCTATTAATGCCGAATTATGGTGGTTAACAGCCGTTGTTATTATCGGTAGTGCGATGGGTTTATACTATTATTTACGTTTTATGGCTTGTATATATAGCCGTGAGCCGCTAGCTAATGACCAACCGCACAAACAAGTAAGTGTTAATTTAGCCACTTTATTTGCGTTATTGTGTGCCGTTATAACAATTTTATTGGGAATATGGCCACAACCTTTGTTTGAGATTGCACTTGCTGCTTTGGCGGCATAAATATCTTCATGTATTAATAGCCTGGCGTTAATATCGCTGGGTTTTTTATGCTAGAGATTGTTAATCGCAAAAAATTTAATGATCGTTTGCTAAAGCGACAAATGGCAGAATAAATACAAGATTAGCCAATTGGTTTGATGAAATGATTTATTGCAGTCAAGAGGATAGTAATAGTGGTTAATATTAGCGAGTTCATGGCAAGTGTTTATCAATTTTTATCTGAACGACAAATTGAAGGGAAAAGTGGGCAACAATATCAATTTTCTTTACCCGCTGATATTCAATTTCCTGCCTTAGATTGGCTAGCTAGTCAGCAATTTTATCCTCAATTTTATTGGCATCATCGTGATGGTCATGAGGAAGTGGCTTTACTCGGCGAGGTAAAACATTTTACTAATATTGTCGATGCTGAACAATTTTTACAGCAACAATCCGCTACCACAACTATGCGGATCTGGGGATTGAATGCTTGGCAGCCACTGCCTGATAATGAATATTATGCTGGTTTTGTTGGTGATGAGAGCTATTTATTCTTACCGCGGGTCGAGTTTCGATATTGTCAGGAAAGGTGGATATTAGCTGTCAATATTATTGATCAACAAGATCTGCCACACGCCCTGCAATTTTTAGCCGAATTGCAATTGGTTAAACCCATTTCTCCGCTTAATAGTCACATTAAGCAAGTTCAACATCTTCCTGAATACCAACAGTGGCGCGATTTAACTACTCAGGCAGTGCAACTAATTAATAGTGGAGTGATGGATAAAGTTGTTATTGCCCGCCAAACGGATATTCAATTAACAAAGCCGTTAAATGCGGCCAGTCTGACGTCGGCAAGTAAAGCGGTTAATCGTCAATGTTATCATTTTATGTTGTCCTTTAACGCTCAACATACCTTTTTATCAGCAACGCCTGAGCGACTTTATTATCGTAAATTTCAACAACTTTATACTGAAGCATTAGCTGGAACGGTAGTCAATTCATCCGATCAGGCAATCAGGCAAACCTATTCGGATTGGTTAATGAATGATGATAAAAATCAGCATGAAAATCGATTGGTGGTAGAGGATATTTGTCAAAGATTACAAAATAATTGTGAAAAGATTAGTGTTTCCTCACCTGATATTATTTTATTACGTAAAATTCAGCATCTGCGTCGTCTTATTCGCGTCACACTACGTGATGCTAGTGATAGCGACTGTCTAAATCGTCTACAGCCGACAGCTGCGGTTGCTGGTGTGCCGAGAAAAACAGCTAAGCATTTTTTACAGCAAAATGAGCCTATTTGTCGTGGTTGGTATGCAGGTAGTGCCGGCTATTTATCACTAAATCAAAGTGAATTTGTTGTCTCTTTACGTTGTGCACACCTGAATGATGATCATCTTCGACTTTATGCCGGTGCCGGTATCGTTAACGATTCAGATCCCTGGCAAGAATGGCTTGAGGTGGAAAATAAGGCCGCAGGGTGACAAACATTGCTAAATAAGGAAACATTTTGTTGTGAAAGTTGATTTTTACAACAAAAATAATATTTAAGCGTCATTTTATTGAACTGGAATAAAGAAAATAACGTAATTTTACTTAAAATTGCTATTATTTTATTTCTTATTTCTGCTTTGAGTCATGTATGTCGCATAGTGTTTTTAACCGTCAATGGGCGGAAGTTATTCTTGAAGCATTAACCCGACATGGATTAAGCCATGTTTGTATTGCACCAGGCTCTCGCTCTACACCATTGACATTAGCCGCCGCCGCAAATTGTAAGTTAATTTGTCATACTCACTATGATGAACGCGGCTTAGGCTATTTTGCTTTGGGCTTGGCAAAAGTAGTTAGCAAACCGGTGGCCGTTATTGTTACTTCTGGTACCGCAGTCGCTAACTTATATCCTGCTTTAATCGAAGCTGGCTTAACGGGTGAAAATATCATTTTCTTAACCGCCGACAGGCCAGCAGAATTAATTGATTGTGGTGCTAATCAGGCGATCCGACAAAGCGCTATTTTTGCTGATCATCCGGCACAAACATTAACATTACCCAGCCCAACCCAAAATATCAGTGCACAATGGTTAGTTAGTACCATTGACAATGCCATGAATAATCTTTCCCATGGCGCTTTACATATCAATTGCCCATTTGCAGAACCTTTATATGGTGAAGCTTCAACACAGATTGACTGGCAAAATTCACTCGCGGGTTGGTGGCAATCTTCCACACCCTGGTTGCAAGGTGATGTCTCTCGTTCATTAGCATTGGTCACCGATTGGCATGTTTGGCGACAAAAAAAAGGTCTGGTGATCGCGGGCAGAATGCGGCCTGATGAGGGAGCGCAAGTTGCACAATGGGCAGAAATGCTAGGTTGGCCAATAATTAGTGATGTTTTATCACAAACTGGGCAACCTTTACCCTGTGCGGATCTTTGGTTATCCATAACCGCGGTGAAAAACATTTTGCAAAATGCCCAGTTAGTCGTCCAGTTTGGCTCAAGTTTAACCAGTAAACGTTTATTGGAATGGCAAGCACAATGCCAACCTGAAGAATATTGGATTATTGATCACATTCCTGGTCGTCTAGATCCGACAAATCATCGTGGTAGGCGATTGGTTAGTTCCGTATCTAACTGGTTAATTGCCCATCCGGCCGTTGCCTGTTTACCGTGGGCGAACGCATTGATAGCTATTGTCAATAGTGTTTATAGCGGCGTCACGCAACAGTTTGAACACCAATTTTCAGAAGCCGCCATTGCGCATCAACTTACACAATTGTTACCGACCAATGGGCAACTTTTTGTGGGTAATAGTTTGATTGTCAGATTAATTGATACTCTCAGCCAATTGCCGGCCAGTTACCCAATTTATAGTAATCGTGGAGCCAGTGGTATTGATGGTTTGATTGCTACATTAGCGGGTGTGCAAACTGCCAATGCGAAACCCACGTTAGGGATCATCGGCGATATTTCGGCGCTTTATGACTTAAATAGTCTAAATTTATTACGTGCTGGCTTAGCACCCATGGTGTTGATTGTGGTGAATAATAATGGTGGTCAAATCTTCTCTATGCTGCCTACCCCTGAAGTGGAAAGAGAACGGTTTTATTGCATGCCTCATCAGCTGCAATTTAAGCATGCGGCTGCCATGTTTGGTCTCTCTTACGCTGCACCGTCGAATTGGCATGAGTTGAAAGAGACTATCAACAATTATTGGCAGCAGGGTGGTAAGGCGTTAATGGTCGAATTGCTAGTAGAAGGTGATGAAGGGGCAAAAACACTTAATCAACTTGTTAACCAGATGATGCAATTATGAGGTTATATACACGACGATACCATGAAAAATGTGCTGGGACATGGTTAGTTTGGTTACATGGTCTACTTGGCGCAGGCGGTGAATGGCTGCCTATTATTGAACAATACGCTAATCGCCCATCACTGACGATTGATTTACCGGGGCACGGACGTTCACCGCATATTCCGTTGGCAAATTTTTCTTATTTAAGTCGGCTAATTGAGCAGGCAATTCAGGCTAATCAAATTGACAGTTATTATCTCATTGGCTATTCATTGGGTGGAAGGATCGCGATGTATTACGCCTGTCAGTCTCAACCTACTAAATTGAAAGCATTAATTGTTGAGGGGGCCAATGTTGGTTTAAAACGGCCCGCTGAACGTTTACTACGTTTAAAGCATGATCAGTCTTGGGCAAAACGCTTTCGAAGTGAGCCTATGGATAATGTCTTATCTGATTGGTATCAACAAGCCGTCTTTCATGACTTATCCGCTGAGCAACGGCAACAATTAATTGCTGAGCGCGCAAATAATTGTGGCGAACATGTTGCTCATTTATTGGAAACGACTTCATTAGGTAAACAACCTTTTTTAGTCAATAAATTATTACAGCGAAACTACCCTTTCAGCTACCTCTGTGGTGAGTATGACGAAAAGTTTTGCGCTCTCTCACAACAATTTTCGTTACCACTTATTCGGATACCTGAGGCTGGGCATAATGCCCATCGTAGTAATCCTGTTGCTTATGCTACAGCAGTGGAGCGTTTTTTAACATTTTCTGACGGAAGGAATTGAATATGCAGTGTCTGAATAAAGAACAATCTTATGCTGTTGCACAATGGCATGATTATTCCGCTCAATTTGAAGATATTCTTTATCATAAAACCAAAGATGGAATTGCTAAAATTACGATTAATCGTCCCCATGTTCGTAATGCATTTCGGCCACAAACCGTCAAAGAGATGATCCAGGCATTATCCGATGCTCGTTACGATAATGCGATAGGCTGCATCATTTTAACCGGTCAGGGAGAGAAAGCCTTTTGTGCCGGCGGTGATCAGAAAATTCGTGGTGATTATGGTGGCTACCGAGATGATAATGGCATCCATCACTTGAATATTTTAGATTTTCAACGCCAAATTCGGACCTGCCCAAAGCCGATTGTTGCTATGGTTGCCGGTTATGCGATTGGCGGTGGGCATGTATTACATATGATGTGTGATTTAACCATTGCTGCTGACAATGCCATATTTGGTCAAACTGGCCCTAAGGTGGGTTCATTTGATGGTGGTTGGGGCGCTTCTTATATGGCACGTATCGTTGGACAAAAAAAAGCGCGCGAAATTTGGTTCTTATGTCGTCAATATGATGCTCGGTCTGCATTGGATATGGGATTGGTAAATCAGGTTGTACCTTATGCTGAACTTGAGCGGGAAACGGTAAGCTGGTGCAGAGAGATGCTAAAAAACAGCCCAATGGCATTACGCTGTTTGAAAGCAGCGCTGAATGCGGATTGCGATGGCCAAGCAGGTTTACAAGAGTTAGCCGGTAATGCCACGATGTTGTTTTACATGACTGAGGAAGGTCAGGAAGGCAGAAATGCTTTTAATGAAAAACGACAACCCGATTTTTCAACTTTTGAGCGTAATCCATAATGCGTAAGGCGGCAATATATCAATTTAGTCTTCCGCTGGAAACGGGGATTATATTACGGCAGCAACGATTAAAATCCCGTGATGGTTTTCTTATTCATTTACAGGAAAATAGCTCTCATGGCTGGGGTGAAATTTCACCTTTACCCCAGTTTAGTGTTGAAACATTAGAAACGGCTCGATCGGCACTACAAACGAGCTTGCGTGATTGGTGTCAGGGGGCAGCAATAAAAGAATGTGATATTCCATCCGTGGCTTTTGGGCTCAGTTGTGCACAGGCTGAATTAATGGCTGAATTACCGGAAATAACCCATTATCCAAAAGCTCCCCTTTGCACTGGTGATTTGGATGAGCTTATTTTACAACTAAATGCGGCTAATAGTGAAAAAGTGGCTAAGGTTAAGGTTGGCTTTTACGAGTCAGTGCGCGATGGGATGGTGGTTAATTTGCTACTTGATGCCGTTCCTTGCTTGCGTTTACGCTTGGATGCAAATCGAAGTTGGAATCCCTCACAAGCCGCCGCATTTGCTAAGTATATTAAGCCAGCTAATCGCGCTAGAATTGATTTTATTGAAGAGCCTTGCAAAACCATGCATGACTCGCTGGCTTTTGCTCATCAAACGGGGATTGCAATTGCTTGGGATGAAAGTGTTCGTGAGCCTACTTTTCAACTTAAAAAACAGCCAGGCGTTAGCGCCATCATTGTTAAACCCACCTTACTGGGCAGCTTAAATCGTTGTAAGCAACTTATTGATAACGCACGGGCTTTGGGATTAGAGACGGTAATTAGCTCTAGTCTGGAAAGTAGTTTTGGTTTAACCCAATTAGCGCGAATAGCCAGCTGGTTGACACCACAAACCGTGCCAGGATTAGATACCTTGTCTCTCCACCAGGCACAACTTGTTCGTCAATGGCCGGAAAGTTCATTACCGCTCATCGGATTAAATGAATTAGAACGAATATGGCAACATGAATGATATTTAATCAATGGCCTTGGCTCTATTGGGCGGAAAAATCACCGACAGACATTGCGCTGATAACCGAGAATAGACAATATTGCTGGCACCAATTAGTGGCAAAAATTAATGCTATTGCCGCCAATTTTCAACGTCAGTTGCTTGCTCCCCAGCAGATGACTCTGATGTTAAGAGGTAAAAATGGTCTTTCCATGCTGTTATGTCAGTTGGCATTATTACAATTGGGTGCTCGTATTTTGCCGCTTAATCCACAACTGCCAGAGAGTAGCATCACAGAATTAACTGCCGGTTTGGCGATTGATTATATGATTGATTTTACAGAAGAGCCGTTGTCTTTGCCGAATATAAAATCATTAGATTATCGAGCTGTCATAACAAAATCGCCTAATTTTCAAGATGATGTCACTGTAGCTGTGCCTTTTATGCCATTGCTGCCAGCGACATTAATATTAACCTCCGGTTCAACCGGTTTAGCGAAAGCAGTGGTACATAATATTGCCGCTCATCTCAACAGTGCTAGGGGGCTGCTTGCATTATTGCCATTTCAACGAGAGGATTGCTGGTTGCTATCGTTACCGCTTTTTCATGTCTCAGGTCAGGGAATTATTTGGCGGTGGTTATTTCGAGGAGCAAGATTAGCAATAAAAGCAACCAGTTCGTTACCCCATGCTTTACAGCAATGCAGCCACGCGTCTTTAGTACCTACTCAATTATGGCGTTTATTGCAGATAAAAAATATTGAGCAAAAAGCCAGTTTACAGAATGTGTTATTAGGCGGCGCGATGATCCCGCACGAGCTAGTTGCTGCGGCTAAACAGCATGGGATCCGCTGTTGGTTAGGTTATGGTATGACAGAAACCGCTTCCACGGTTTGCGCTAAACAAGCAGATAGTGGCATAGGGATTGGTTTACCTTTAACCGGTAAGTCGCTTCGTTTAGTCAATAGTGAAATTTATATTCAAGCTGATAGCTTGGCCTTAGGCTATTGGTGGCAGGGTAAAGTGCTACCATTAGCATTAGTTAATGGCTGGTTTGCTAGCCGTGATAAAGGCTCGTTTGCGGAAGGTGAATGGCGGATCTTAGGTCGATTGGATAATCAATTTTTCAGTGGCGGGGAAGGTATTCAACCCGAAGATATCGAAGCCATCTTAAATAGCCATCCCGATATTAAAAAGAGTTTTATCATCCCAATAGCCGATAGAGAATTTGGTCACCGTCCAGTTGCGGTTATTGAGTCTGATAATCAACAACTGGTAACCAGTTTAAATCAGTGGTTAGAAAATCGGTTAGCTGCTTTTCAACGGCCTATTGCTTATTATTTATTGCCTAGAATGTTAATAGAGAATGCCGGCATTAAGCTTTCACGTCACAATATCAAACAATGGCTTTTGCAGCATCATAATGATGATAATAAACGGGTTTAAACCAGTCTGATGTTGGCTTTAAGGCGAGAATAGTTGAGAGTAATGGAGCTCCTTGCTTAAACACATTTCTTAGACTGCCATCAGGGTAAAAATGATTCGGAGAGGTTTTACCCTCTCCTTGATGACTAAATCGTTTTACTTATGGTGTTTTTTTCGCTGTTTTTCTAATGCTTTTTCAACCCCTTTGCCATATTTAGGGTGTACCTTATTAAATAACGCAACCTGTCGTTGCTGGGTTTCAATTGACGCTGCTACTAATTCACTGGCGATCCTTTCAAACATACGCTTATGTTCATGTTTACTCAGCAATTCAAACAGTGCACGAGGCTGGCTATAATAATCATCATCTTCGCGATGATTCCAGTGATCGGCTGCTCCTGTCAACGTTAATGGCGGTTCTTTAAATTGCGGCTGTTCTTGAAATAGGCCAGCGCTATTCGGTTCGTAAGTCACTCCATTGCCGCTATTACCATCCACTCGCATGGCGCCATCACGGTGATAGTTATGAAAGGGACAAGTGGCAAGTGGTTTATTCACTGGGATTTGAAAATTATTGACCCCTAAACGATAACGATGAGCGTCTCCATAAGAGAATAGCCGGCCTTGTAACATTTTATCCGGTGAAAAACTAATACCTGGCACAATATTAGCTGGGCTAAAGGCAGCTTGTTCCACATCAGCAAAATAGTTATCAGGATTGCGGTTTAATTCAAATTCACCCACATCGATTAATGGGCAATCTTTATGTCGCCATACTTTAGTCAAGTCAAATGGATTATAAGGCAGTTTAGCGGCATCGGCTTCAGGCATAACTTGGATTTGCAATTTCCAACGCGGATAATTTTTGTTATTAATGGCATCAAACAGATCACGTTGTGAACTTTCACGATCTTTACCGACAATTCTTTCCGCTTCGTCATCCATTAAATTTTCAATGCCTTGCTGGCAGCGGAAATGAAATTTGACCCAGAATCGCTCATTTTTTTCATTAATAAAACTATAGGTATGACTACCGAAACCGTGCATATGACGGTAAGATTTGGGAATACCTCGGTCACTCATATCGATAGTTAATTGATGAAGAGATTCAGGCAAATGTGAGAAGAAATCCCATTTATAAGCAGGGTTACGTAAATTCGTATGCGGATCACGTTTTACGACATGGTTAAGATCAGGAAATTTTAATGGATCACGTAAATAAAAAACCGGTGTATTGTTACCCACTAAATCCCAATTACCTTCTTCGGTGTAAAACTTTAAGGCAAAACCCCGAATATCTCGTTCTGCATCAGCAGCTCCTCGTTCGCTAGCAACGGTAGAGAAACGAATAAATAATTTGGTTTCTTTACCTATTTTTGAGAAGATTTTTGCCCGTGTATATTGGCTAATATCATGGGTAACGGTGAAAGTACCAAATGCACCGGAGCCTTTAGCATGCATACGGCGTTCAGGAATAACTTCACGGTCAAAGTGAGCCAATTTTTCTAAAAACCAAACATCTTGTAACAGCATCGGGCCTCGAGGGCCTGCGGTGATAACGTTATTATTATCAACGACGGGTGAGCCTGCAGAGGTAGTAAGACCTTCTTTTTTCTCCATTACACATCTCCAGTTTTTTTGAAATAGAAAAATGTATTTAAAAATGATTAGCAGGTGTTACATAATTTCATTAATCTTATTAAAGTTATATCAAATAAATTATCTAAGCTAATAAGATATATAGCCAATCAAAAATACCTATTGCTGCGATATATCAGCGTCAAAAATTTTTTTTACAAAAAAATAATAATAATTCGCAAGAAAATGAAATATATTGTCGATATTTTAGTAACCAGAATAATTAATGACTTAGGATAACTATTTTGATGAAAAGGTTTTTATTACCCGTAACAGTTGGATGTTTTTTATTCTCAGGCCATTCTAATGCCGCTTCTATTAATGCACAAGTAGGAAAAGATTTTACTGAACTTACGGCGGGCATTGGTAGTAAAGGGGCAGGCCTGGGCATAAATGGCAATTGGACACGTAGTGATCATGATGGTCAAGTAACCAGTTTAGGCGCCACTTTTGGTCTACCTTTGGGGCCTTTTAGCGCTTATATTGGTGGCAAAGCTTATTATTTATCACCACAGGATAATAATAACGGTTTTGCCTTTGCTGCGGGTGTTGGCGCTAATTGGCAAATTATGCCATCGTTGGCGCTATATGGGGAAATTTATGGCTCGCCGCGTGATTTAACTTCAGGTAATTATGCTTATCAGGAAGCCGATGTTGGCATTAAATATGAAGTAATTAAACCATTAGCCATTAATTTTGGTTATCGCTTCATGAAAGTACAAGGTAAACATCATCATCCTAATAATACTATTGCCGATGGTTTTTATCTTGGCGCAGGCGTCAGTTTCTAGCTGCTTAATTATGCGCACCATATAAATTATGGTGCTTTCCTTTATGTCAAACTGGGTTAGCCAACAGCAGGTAAAATGCCAATAACAATGGCTATCTGAATTAAAATCACGCCAACACCACAAATCAATACTACCAGCAACCCCGCTGTTCCACCTTTAACCCGGTAACAATTAGTTTTGTTAGTTTCAATCTTTCTCGCTTGCATAACCATCAATGCGGGTAGAATGAGTGCTAAGATAGATAAAGCAACGGCTGCATAAGTTAAGGCTTTAACAAAACTGCTAAAAAAAAGTGCGCAAATTAGTGGCGGTAGGAAGGTTAATAATCCACTTTGTAAGCGACCGAATGCGCTATTTTTACGCTTAAACATATCGGCTAAATAGTCAAATAAACCCAGCGTAACACCCAAAAAAGAGGTTGCTAATGCCAGATCCATAAACAGGTTAACGGCAATAGTAACTTGTGAAGTGGCAACGATATCATTAATTGCAATGAGTAATCCGTTTAAACCCGACTGGGCGGCTAATATACCGATAAAGGTGTTTTGTGGGATAGCGCCTAAGGTGGCTATTTGCCATAAAATATAAGCGAATAATGGGAGCGCACTGCCAATAATAAAAATTTTACGTAACTTTTTGATATCCCCATCCATATAGTTTACTAGGCTAGGGATACTACCGTGAAAACCAAATGAAGTAAAAATGACGGGAATGGCTGATAGAACTAACCCTTTTTCTACTGGCATAGCGATAAGATTGATATTTTCTACATGCGGCATCATGACGACTAGCATGATAAGTAGAAAAACAATTTTTGCGGTAAACAGCATGCGATTTATCAAATCGACAGAATGCGTACCAATACAGACGATTGCACCGCCAATAAGGGTGAATAAAATAATAGCGCAATTGATGCTAATATTTATTCCTATCCAAGATAAAAGGCTATTAGCGATCAAAATACCTGCTCCGCCGATATAAGCTGTCGCTAATGCATACATCAGTAGTAGCATACTTAAACTGGTTATCATTTTTCCAGCTAAGCCAAGATATCGTTTGGCAATAGAGCCTAAACCTAAATGTGCGGGATGGTATTGATATACTTCGACTAGTAGTAGCGCGGTATAACTCATTAAAGCCCATAGTCCAATGAGCATAAGCGCAATCATAGGAAAGCCAACGCCCGATGCAGCAAGCGGCATCGCCAGCATACCTGCACCGATTGTGGTGCCAGCAACAATCAAAATACTACCCAGTGTCGGATTTTTCACATGTAATCCTGAGTTTTATCGCTAAATTTTTATAGCGGCAGAGTAAATGATTGCTTATTGCGTGTCAAATTAATATTACATTATTTGGAATTTTATGTTTACATTGTGAAGTAAGCATTAGTGAATAGGATAATGATCAGGCATAATATAAAAATTCGATTAAAAAGTGATAGTTAAGCTAATTTTATACCAATTATTGGGATTGAATCATGAAAGAAAATATTTACGATCAGGATGATTTTTTTATCGCCTATCGCCTATAGCCAATTTCCACGTTCTGTTGAAGGATTGAATGCCGCCGGTGAATGGCCAGCATTGCAACGTCTCTTACCTAATTTTCAAGGTAAATCAGTATTAGATTTGGGCTGTGGTTACGGCTGGCATTGTTTATATGCCGCACAACAGGGGGCGATAAAAGTCATTGGCACCGACATTTCGCAGAAAATGTTAAAGGTGGCAAAAGAAAAAAATCGCTTTCCTACTATCATCGAATATCGGCAACAAGCGATAGAGGATATGCAGTTTGCCGATGCTAGCTTTGATCTGGTCGTCAGTTCGCTAGCATTACATTATGTCGCTAATTTTGCGCAAATATGTCATAAAATCCACGCTTGTTTAACTGAAAAAGGCCAGTTTATATTTTCGGTTGAGCACCCGGTTTTTACTGCTGATGGTTCACAAGATTGGTGTTATGATCCTTCAGGCGCTAAGCTCCATTGGCCGGTTGATAACTATTTTAGCGAAGGTGCGCGGCAGGCAGAATTTCTCGGCCATAAAGTGACTAAATACCATAAAACCTTAACAATTTATTTGACCAGTTTATTGACAGCCGGCTTTTCTATTGAACAACTCATTGAGCCTCAGCCGGCTGATTATTTGTTAGATAAAATTGCTGGCATGAGAGATGAGCTACGGCGTCCGATGATGTTACTGGTGGTCGCTAAAAAAGCGTAAATACGCTTATTAGTGCCTGATGGTGTTATTAATTGATATCAATATCAATATCAATATCGGTAAGCGGCTGGCAACTGCATGCTAATATCTCATTTTTATCAATGAATGCGAGCGGTTTATGCCGATATCCCACTTTCCCTTTGCATAGGCGAACCCGGCATGCACCACAAAAGCCTTCTCGGCATTGAAATTCAATTTGAATTTTACTCTGTTCAAGGGCATCAAGTAGACTGGTATGTTGTTCGGAATGAAAAGAAATTTGTATACCCTGCGCGTGGCGCAGGGTGATTTTATAGCTTGCCATAACGGTTATAACTCAAAACTACGCAGCTCATCGGTATCAACTTGGGCATCAATTTGCCCTACTAAATAGGAACTTACTTCGACTTCTTGTGGTGCTACCTGAACATTATCAGAAACTAACCAGGCGTTGATCCATGGAATAGGGTTAGAACGAGTTTCAAAGGGTAATTTTAAACCCACCGCTTGCATGCGAATATTGGTAATATATTCGATATATTGACATAAAATATCTTTATTAAGACCGATCATTGAACCACCAGAGAACAGATACTCCGCCCACTCCTTTTCCTGTTCAGCGGCTTGAACAAACAATCGGTAGCATGCTTCTTCGCACTCTTTGGCAATAATAGCCATTTCAGGATCATCCTGGCCAGAACGCATTAGATTTAACATATGTTGAGTGCCCGTAAGATGTAGTGCTTCATCCCGCGCAATCAATTTAATAATTTTAGCGTTTCCTTCCATCAATTCGCGTTCAGCAAAAGCGAATGAGCAAGCAAAGCTAACATAAAAGCGAATAGCTTCTAGCGCATTAACACTCATCAAACATAAATAGAGTTGCTTTTTTAGCTCATGTAAAGAAATGATTACACTTTTGCCATTAATCGTATGACTGCCTTCACCTAACAGATGGTAATAACTGGTCAGCTCAATTAAATCATCATAATAAGCTGAAATATCTTTTGCCCGCTTTAAAATTTCGTTATTAGTGACAATATCGTCAAAAATAATTGATGGCTCATTAACAATATTACGAATAATGTGGGTGTAAGAGCGTGAATGAATAGTTTCTGAAAATGACCAGGTTTCTACCCAGGTTTCAAGCTCAGGAATAGAAATAAGGGGTAGCAGCGCCACGTTAGGACTACGTCCTTGAATAGAATCTAATAATGTTTGGTATTTTAGATTACTGATAAAAATGTGTTTTTCATGTTCAGGAAGTGCTTGATAATCAATACGATCACGAGAAACATCAATTTCTTCTGGGCGCCAGAAAAAAGAGAGTTGTTTTTCAATCAACTGCTCAAAAATGGGATATTTTTGCTGATCATAGCGTGCAACGTTAACAGGCTGTCCAAAGAACATAGGTTCTTGTAATTGATCATTTTTGGTTTGCGAAAATGTTGTATATTGGTATTCCATACGTCCTCACGTTAAATCTTACAAGCTCCGCCATCACAATCGCTATCAGCAGATTCAACAACTTCTTCCAGATCGACTTGGGTATCTTCTGCACCATCACGGGTATTATGGTAATAAAGCGTTTTTACCCCATATTTATAAGCAAGTAACAAATCTTTCAATAACTGGTTCATTGGAACTTTATTATTTGGGAAACGGGTTGGATCATAATTAGTGTTAGCAGAAATAGATTGATCAATAAATTTTTGCATAATACCGACCAATTGCAAATAACCGTCATTGTTGGGCATTTGCCATAATAATTCATAATCATTTTTTAAGCGTTCGTATTCAGGTACCACTTGGCGCAAAATACCATCTTTTGATGCTTTAATGCTGATATAACCTCGCGGTGGTTCAATACCATTGGTGGCATTAGATATTTGGGAGGAAGTTTCTGATGGCATCAAGGCGGAAAGCGTTGAGTTGCGCAAACCATATTGCTTGATATTTTTGCGTAAAGTTTGCCAATCATAATGTAGTGGTTCAGATGTTAGTGCATCTAATGACTTTTTATAACTATCAATCGGCAAAATACCTTTTGCATAAGTGGTATCATTAAACCATGGGCAAGCACCTTGCTCTTTTGCCAGTTCATTGGATGCTTTCAATAAATAATATTGGATCGCTTCAAAGGTTTTGTGGGTTAGATTATTGGCACTACCATCGGAGTAGTGAACACCATGTTTTGCCAAATAATAAGCATAATTAATGACGCCAATACCCAAAGTACGGCGACCCATAGAGCCTTTTTCCGCGGCAATAATCGGATAGTTTTGATAATCGAGGAGTGAATCTAATGCACGTACCGCCAATACTGCTAACTCTTCCAATTCATCTAATGAGGTAATCGCACCTAAATTAAAAGCGGAAAGAGTACAAAGTGCAATTTCACCCTTTTCGTCGTTAATATCGTTTAACGGTCGGGTTGGCAAGGCGATTTCCAGACAGAGGTTTGATTGACGAATTGGCGCAACCTTAGGATCAAATGGGCTATGGGTATTACAGTGGTCTACATTTTGAATATAGATACGACCCGTTGATGCTCGCTCTTGCATCATAAGTGAAAATAGATCAAGCGCTTTAACACGTTTCTGGCGTATGCTTGCGTCTTGTTCATATTTTAAATATAAACGTTCAAATTCGCTTTGATCAGCGAAAAATGCTTCATATAAACCGGCAACATCAGAAGGGCTAAAGAGTGTAATTTCTTCACTTTTGATCAGGCGTTCATACATGAGTTTGTTAATTTGTACGCCATAATCGAGATGACGAACACGATTGCCTTCAACGCCACGGTTATTTTTCAGCACCAATAGGCTTTCAACCTCTAAATGCCAGAGAGGATAAAATAGTGTGGCGGCACCACCACGCACGCCACCCTGAGAACAAGATTTCACCGCGGTTTGGAAATGTTTATAGAAAGGGATACAGCCGGTATGAAACGCTTCACCTCCCCGAATTGGACTACCTAGAGCGCGAATGTGGCCGGCATTAATACCAATACCGGCACGTTGAGAAACATATTTGACAATCGCGCTGGAGGTGGCATTAATTGAATCAAGGCTATCGCCACATTCAATTAATACACAAGAACTAAATTGGCGGGTTGGTGTGCGTACCCCCGCCATAATGGGGGTAGGTAGTGAAATTTTAAAATTTGAAATTGCATCATAAAAGCGATGAATATAGTCTAACCGTGTCTCTTTTGGATAGCGTGAAAAAAGGCAAGCTGCAACCAAAATATAAAGAAACTGGGCACTTTCATAAATTTCACCGCTTACTCGGTTTTGCACCAAGTATTTGCCTTCTAATTGTTTAACTGCCGCGTAGGAAAAATTCATATCACGCCAATGATCCAGAAAACTATCCATCTGCTCGAATTCTTCTGCTGAATAATCGGTAAGCAGATGCTTATCATATTTACCTATCTTAACCATATGCAAAACATGTTGATATAGTGCAGGTGGTTCAAATTGGCCATAGGCTTTTTTACGTAGATGAAAAATAGCTAATCGCGCTGCAAGATATTGGTAATCAGGTGTATCAGCTGAAATAAGATCTGCAGCCGCTTTGATCATGGTTTCGTGAATATCTGAAGTTTTGATGCCATCATAAAATTGGATCTGAGAACGTAGCTCGACTTGGGAAACGGATACATCTTTTAGGCCTTCAGCTGCCCAGGTAATGACTTTATGAATTTTATCAAGATCAATGCGTTCTTTATGTCCATCACGTTTAGTGACTAACAGACTTTGGTTCATGAGTAGATACACCTAAAGTTAACTAGCTAAATATTTATTGATCACTACCCTCGAGGGTTAATAACAAAAATACAAAATGGCGTGCGGTTAAACGCATAGTAAGTTTGTATTTTGAACTAAATTGGAGAGTAGTAAACACAATATATAGTGTTTGATTGCGTTTATACTAACAAGATAATGGTATTTGCTGTTTTTATCAAGTCTACAAAAAATGGGGTTTTAGCAATAATCCAGCACTGAATTTTGCCAATTAGCCAATAACTCTGTGTGATAATAGGAGAATATTATAATTTATGTTACCGGCAATGGTGAAAAATAAATTAGTAATGAGCTACTGATTGCTGTTTTATTCAGCAAATGTTAACAATTATTGGCATTTGATAAATGCAACATATAATTAACATCAACATTCGATCCTAAGGAAAATTTGTCGCTGATAGGATTATAGTGTAATCCAATGATATGTTGTTCTTGTAAAGATGTTTTATCTATCCAATTAAGTAGTTCTGAAGGTCGAATAAATTTTTTCACATTATGCGTACCCTTGGGAACCATTTTTAAAATATGTTCAGCGGCAATGATTGCCAATAACCAGGCTTTTTTATTACGATTAATGGTAGAAAAAAATACATGACCGCCCGGTTTGACTAATTTTGCACAGGATTGAACTATTGACTCAGGATCAGGCACATGTTCCAGCATTTCCATACAGGTGACAATATCGTAAGTTTTAGGGTGTTTTTCTGCATGGCTTTCAGCGGTTTCTTCTAGATAGTCAATTTGTATATTGCTTTCTAATGCATGGAGTTTTGCGACCTCAAGGGGCTCTGTGGCCATATCAATTCCTGTCACTAGGGCACCTTCTTTCGCCATACTTTCTGATAAAATTCCACCGCCGCAGCCAATATCGAGCACTTTTTTACCGAACAAACCATTAGCGTGTTGCAGGATATAATTTAAACGTAATGGATTAATCCGATGAAGAGGTTGGAATTCACTTGTTTGATCCCACCAACGTGTGGCAACAGAGCTAAATTTGTCAATTTCAGCTAGATCAACATTTGCCTGGCTCAGCGAATTCTTATTATTCATCAGAAAATTTACTCCTTAATTTTTTTATTAACATAGACTGTATAATGGCATTAGGTCATTATACATGTTTTATTGATCATTATGCGTTTCGTGTTTTTATAAAATGGCGATTTTGTGGTATAATTTTACTCCTTAATGAATAAGGAGTATGAGGGACAGTGGCTCCATGAGTGACATAGCAAGAGAAATTACCCCAGTCAATATCGAAGAGGAGCTGAAAAGCTCTTATTTGGATTATGCGATGTCTGTAATTGTTGGACGCGCCCTTCCAGATGTACGAGATGGATTAAAACCTGTTCACCGTCGCGTATTATATGCGATGAATGTGTTAGGTAATGATTGGAATAAAGCATACAAAAAATCAGCCCGTGTAGTCGGTGACGTCATTGGTAAATATCATCCTCATGGTGATAGTGCTGTTTATGATGCGATAGTTCGTCTGGCACAACCTTTTTCAATGCGTTATATGCTAGTTGATGGGCAAGGTAATTTTGGCTCTGTTGATGGCGACTCTGCTGCTGCAATGCGTTATACCGAAGTACGCATGGCAAAAATTGCCCATGAATTGTTGGCGGATTTAGATAAGGAAACTGTCGATTTTATCCCTAACTATGATGGTACTGAGCAGATCCCTGATGTTATGCCAACACGGATCCCAAACTTGTTGGTTAACGGTTCTTCAGGTATTGCTGTTGGCATGGCTACCAATATTCCACCTCATAACCTTAGTGAAGTCATTGATGGCTGTCTGGCTTATATTGATGATGAAAATATCAGTATTGAAGGATTACTGGAGTATATTCCAGGCCCTGATTTTCCAACTGCCGCGATTATTAATGGTCGCCGTGGTATCATCGACGCATACCGGACCGGGCGTGGCAAAGTCTATATTCGTGCACGTGCTAACATCGAAGTTGATGATAAAAATGGTCGTGAAACCATTATCGTCAATGAGATCCCTTATCAGGTTAATAAAGCCCGTCTAATTGAAAAAATTGCTGAATTGGTAAAAGACAAGCGTGTTGAGGGGATTAGCGCATTACGTGATGAGTCTGATAAAGATGGCATGCGTATTGTTATTGAAGTAAAACGGGATGCAGTCGCCGAAGTGGTACTAAATAATTTGTATTCCCTCACCCAACTTCAAGTCTCCTTTGGCATTAATATGGTCGCCTTATATGATGGTCAGCCAAGACTTTTAAACTTAAAAGAAATTCTTGAAGCTTTTGTTCGCCACCGTAGAGAAGTGGTCACTCGGCGGACTATTTTTGAATTGCGCAAAGCACGTGAGCGGGCTCATATATTGGAAGCGCTCGCCGTCGCATTAGCAAATATTGATCCAATTATTGAACTTATCCGCCAAGCATCAACACCTAATGAAGCGAAATTGGCTTTGATTGCTCGTCCTTGGCAACTAGGTAATGTTTCTGCCATGTTAGCAAGTGCAGGCGATAACGCAGCTCGTCCTGAATGGCTTGAACCTCAATATGGTGTGCGAGAGGGTCAATATTATTTGACTGAACCGCAAGCTCAGGCAATTCTTGATTTGCGTTTGCAAAAATTAACAAGCTTAGAGCATGACAAAATATTGGATGAATATCGTGAGCTGTTAAAACAAATTGCTGCGTTACTATATATATTAACCAGCCCAGAACGGTTAATGGAAGTCATTCGTGAAGAGCTGGAAGCTGTTAAAGAACAGTATCGTGATGTCCGTCGCACCGAAATTACTGAAAATAGTGCAGATATTAATATCGAAGATTTAATTAATCAGGAAGATGTGGTCGTTACTTTATCACATCAGGGCTATGTTAAATATCAGCCACTCTCTGATTACGAAGCACAGCGACGCGGAGGTAAAGGTAAGTCGGCAGCGCGAATTAAAGAAGAAGATTTTATTGAGCGTTTGTTAGTTGCCAATACCCATGACACAATTCTATGTTTCTCGAGTCGTGGCCGTCTCTATTGGATGAAAGTTTACCAGTTACCGGAAGCTAGCCGTGGCGCGCGTGGACGACCAATCGTCAATTTATTACCGTTAGAACAAAATGAACGTATTACCGCAATCTTACCGGTACGTGAATTTGATGATGGTCATTATGTATTTATGGCGACAGCGAGTGGCACAGTTAAAAAGACATCACTAAAAGATTTTAGTCGCCCTAGAAGCGCTGGGATCATTGCAGTTAACCTTAATGAAGGTGATGAACTGATTGGTGTTGATTTAACAGCAGGTAAAAATGAGGTAATGCTTTTCTCTGCTGGTGGTAAAGTGGTTCGTTTTGCGGAAAATGCGGTTCGTCCGATGGGGCGCACCGCAACCGGTGTTCGCGGTATTAAGTTACATGCGGGCGATAAGGTTGTTTCATTAATTGTACCTCGTGGTGAAGGTGATATTTTAACCGTTACAGAAAATGGTTATGGTAAACGAACTGAGCAGAGTGAATACCCAACAAAATCGCGTGCTACCCAAGGTGTTATTTCCATTAAAGTTAGCGAACGTAATGGTAATGTGGTCGGGGCAATTCAGGTAGAAAAAACGGATCAAATTATGATGATCACTGATGCTGGCACCTTAGTGCGTACCCGAGTTGCAGAGGTTAGCATTGTCGGAAGAAATACTCAGGGTGTCACTTTGATTCGTACTGCTGAAGATGAAAAAGTAGTTGGTTTACAACGTGTTGTTGATCCTGAAGAAGAGGAAGAAGATAACCAAACGTTGATAGAAGATACCATTGGCGTAAAAGCAGAACCTGATATTAATAGCGTAGAAAATCTTACGCTTAATGAATGATAGATTAGCTTTATCTGTGCGGGCACATTAGGTGCCCGTTTTTACGATTTATGTCAATTCAACTTTAGTGATAACTTTTTATTATTCCGCTTATCGTATATGCTTTACCATTAATACACTTCTTTTATAGTTAGGACAGTGTTTGAGATATATATCTTCATTTAGAACGTCATTGAAAATTTCTCGCTATTTGTTCCGTACTTTGGGCGTTATGCTGTGGGTAATGGGAGCAGTAATCACACTTTTTTATCTATTTAATATCTTTAATAAAGTTAAATCTAATATCCATCAACAGTATACATCCACTTATGACAGTATGGTTGAATACGTACATTATACAGATAAGACTCTGAGATCAATACAATATATGGTAGATAGCCATATCGAAAAATTAGCGGTAGATCCTTATTATATGCCCGTATTACCGAAACAACTTAATTTCACCTTTTTACCCCTAACGGCAGATGCAGATTGTAGTAAATTGCATGAAACATCAAAGAATTACTTAATTGCATTTAATCAATTATTCTCTTTTTGGCGAAATAATATTGTGCCACCACAAGGCTTAAAAACAGTTTTTATTGTTGGTCCAGAAAGTAACTGTATGATTGATCTCGCTATCCGAAACAGTTCTACCAGTCTTCAATCGTTAAAAAAAATAATTCATGAAAATATGCGAACTTATATGAGTTTGCGAGCCCAAGGAAGAGAACAAAATATTTATTGGATCACACCAGCCTCAGGAACTGATAATGGTTCTTTCTACATATTAGCGCCTATTTATGATAAAGGGACTTTGATTGGTTTAATTGGTTTAGAACGCTCAATACGCTTGGAGCAGTTTAATCTACGCTATGAAAGACCAATAAGTACCTTTGTTTTAAATGCAAATAATAGATTAGTTTTACATTTTCCTTATGATAGCAATTTAAGATCTGATGATTATGTTTATCAATTAGAAACCTTTCATTTTGGTTATGATAATGATTTTAGTCGATTAATTTATAAAAACCGCTTACTACCTTCGTTATTAAGTGTCGTTTTTTCTGTGCCTATTAGTGATGTTCTTAATGAGTTTAAGCTGTCAATTATAAACGGCATACTGTTAAATATAATCTCATTTATTATAATTACTTTTTTAATCTGGCTATTAGAAAGGAAGATGTTATTACCGGCAGAAAATAATGCCATTCGTTTAGAAGAACATGAACAATTTAATCATAAAATAGTAGCGTCAGCGCCGGTGGGTATTATTATTTTACGCCTGGTTGATGGTGTTAATATATTGAGTAATGAACTTGCCCATGATTATTTTCGATTATTAAGCCATGACGATAAAACCCGTATCCTCTCAATTATCCAAGATAAATCTAGTAGCTATATTGATGTAGTTACTACCAGCCATACTCATCTACAAATAAGTTATGTTATTTCTCGTTATCAAAATAAGGAAGTCGCCATTTGTGTTCTGGTTGATATCAGTGCCCGTGTTCAAATGGAAAACTCTTTACATAATATGGCGCAGGCATCAGAGCAAGCTAATCAAGCCAAATCTATGTTTTTAGCAACAGTCAGTCATGAATTACGAACTCCACTTTATGGCATTATCGGTAATTTAGAGTTATTACAATCTTATGAATTACCCATTCAAGCTGATCGTCTATTGACGACAATGGATCACTCTTCATCATTGTTATTAAAAATAATTAATGATATTTTAGATTTTTCAAAAATTGAATCTAAGCAACTTAATATTGATCCGGCACCATTTAATTGTCGTGAAGTTTTCTCATTTATTATTTCAAATTATATTCCGCTAATAGGCAAAAAGGGTCTTTCCATTTTTTACTATATCGATCCTGATGTACCCGATATCATTAATGCTGATTCGGTTCGAGTACAGCAAATTATCTCTAATATTCTAAGTAATGCGATTAAATTTACAAAAACTGGTTTTATTCTGTTAAATATTTTTATAAAAGATTTTTATATTTATATTGAAATTAGGGATACAGGAATTGGTATACCTGATAATATATTGATGCAACTTTTTGATCCTTTCTTTCAAATTAAAGTCAATAATGAAAGTTTTTCCCAGGGAACCGGTTTGGGCTTACCTATATGTGAAAAGTTAATTAACTTAATGGATGGCGATATTGAAGTTAACAGTCAGGTTGGTATCGGTAGTAGTTTTACCGTCAGGTTGCCTTTGTTTGATAGTCAATATGTGACTTATAAGCAGCCGGAATATCGGCAAAATTTTCGTATCGGTTTGTATTTTTTTAATCATCATCTGCGAGCTTATCTTCAAACTTATTTAAACTACAATGGTTTTAATTTAACAACAATTTGGGATGAACACAGTAAAGATAAACTCTATGATTTGATTATCACCGATTCCGAAAACTTAGTGGCTGAAAGTAAGTTTATGCTTAGGTTATTTTCAACTTTTATCGGTGAACCACTGGAAAATGCGAAAAATGATTGGTTTCATAATACTTACCAACTTGATATGTTGGCTAGTTTTATTGATCAATTAGTGATGGAAAATAGTGAGCAAGAAGTTGCTAATCAATCTTCAATAATATCGCTACCAGATAAAAAATTATGTTTTCTTACGGTATTGATTGTTGATGATCATCCGATTAATCGGAGTTTACTAGCCGACCAACTGAAATCAATAGGCTTTAATATAGTACTCGCTGAAGATGGGCTAATAGCTTTGGATTGTGTGCGACAAAATAATATCGATATTGTTTTGACAGATGTGAATATGCCTAATCTTGATGGCTATGGTTTGACAAAGTTAATTCGAGAAGAAGGGTATGCGATCCCTATCGTTGCTCTAACGGCAAATGCAATGGCAGAAGAAAAGCAGCGTTGTTTAAGTGTAGGAATGGATGACTGCCTATCCAAACCAGTTACATTAAAAAAACTAAAGCAATCGCTGTTGAAGTGTTGCAATGCTAACATGTTAGCAACCCAAGAAAATAATAATTAAGTACTATTATAATATTCAAATGGTTATTAATTTATAAAAACTGATGGAAAACCGATTAATCTTATTCATTACCTATTAAGATTAGGATCAATCAGTTTTTTATTTACTATCACATTACTAGTTAATTTCTTTCTCGATTGTGACTGAAGAAAGATAATTTAATAATGCTATATCATTTTCAACACCGAGTTTTAGCATAGCCGACTTTTTTTGGCTACTAATTGTTTTAATACTTCGATTAAGTTTTTTTGCAATTTCGGTGACTAAGAAACCTTCCGCAAATAGGCGCAGCACTTCACTTTCTTTCGGGGATAAACGTTTATCGCCATAACCATTCGCATTAACTTTCTCCAATAATTTCGATACATTTTCAGGAGTGAATTTTTTTCCTTTTTGTAAGGCTGATAATGCTTTTGGTAAATCAGCAGGTGCTCCTTGTTTCAAAACGATCCCTTCTATATCTAAATCTAACACAGCACTTAATATTGCAGGATTATTATTCATGGTAAGGACAATGATTGATAGATTGGGATAGTGTCGTTTAATATATTTAATTAATGTAATTCCATCACCGTATTTATCACCAGGCATCGAAAGATCAGTAATTAGAATATCTGCATTAAGTTTAGATATATTATTGATAAGAGATGTGGAGTCTTCAAATTGACCAACCAAATTAATTCCCTCGATTTGCTCAAGAGATTTTCGTATACCAAATAGTACAATAGGATGATCATCAGCGATAATGACATTAAGGTTATTCATTTTATTGGTTGCCCTCTGGCATTAGTTTTTTGATAAAGATATCAATATCTCTAATGCTATTTAAAATCTCAAATTCATTATTATCTGCTATGTGCTGTTCTAATTGTTCACATGCTTTTTTTAGAAGCTCGAAGTTTAGCATAGCAAAAACACCTTTTAGTCTATGTGCTGTATCTTTTAGTTTTTTTAAGTTACCTTTTTCTTGGTTAGTATACAGCTTATTAATATCTATAGGTACTGTAGTAAGGAATAAATTACGATAGTCACTATCAGAAAGCTCTTTTTTATAATCCTCAAGGATTATAGGATCTGAATTATTGTTATGATTGATGATAGTAAATATTGATTTATCTGTTGATTCTTGTTCTGTAATCAAATTATCTTCGATTAAGATAGAAATTGCATTAATAAGTTCATCATTAAAATTGAAATTACATTTTATCAAATTTTGTTTTACTACTCTATAATTAATAATATTATCAACAAGATAAATTATTGGTTTATCATATTCTTTTTTATAATCAGTTATAAAGAAATCATAGGACGAATAACAATTATTTTTGCCTATATCAGAATAATGAGCGCCATAAGTCATTAAATGTTGCTGGATAATTTTATGAATTTCAGGATTTCTAATATCAAGAAGTATATTAACACCATCAAGAAGAGGTAATGGCTTGGAACTTTGTTCATTTTCTAATTCTAAGGGTAATGTCACGGTATAATGAGAACCGATCCCAACTTTGCTTTTTATGAAAAATTCGCCTTTCATACGGTAACATAGTTGGTGACAGAGATAAAATGTCATTCCTGAATTGGATAGGGTTTCATCATTATTTGTTGAGCTAGCAAAAGGCATGTGAATGTTTGCCAGATCCATTGCATTAAGTCCTATACCACTATCAATAATTTCAAAGGATAGACGCTTAGTTTCATAGTTCACAATAACAGTAATTTTACCAAAATTAGTTGTATTGATTGAATAACTCAATAAAAGTGAAATTATTTTAAATAAAGCGTTATTATTTGTGGTGATATGTTGTTCATAATTTAAATTATTATGATAGTAAAGTGAAAGACCTTTATTAATAATCAGTGATATTTTTTCTTTTAGTATTTTATTCATCATCTCAGCGATTGAGGCAGCTTTAAATTCATTTGGCTGCTCTAACTTCCACTCACCAGATTCAATAGTATTGAGTAGAGCAATATTATCAATCCAGTTAACAATATAATGTGTCCTAATTAATAATTCATTAATTAAATATTTTATGTTTTGATTATCAGCAGTGTTTTTGAGTTGGTGAATAAGGCTATTAATTTCTATGATGGGAGTCTGGATCTCTTTACACATGTTAGACAACATCGAGCGACGGACTTGAATATTTTTTTCATACTCATGTTTAGCCAACAATAATTTTTTATTTGTTAGTGCTTCTTTATCTTGATCATGAATAAAAAACATATAAGTATTATCTAATAATTGATTATTTATTAATTTTATTTCATAGATAGTATCTTCAATTGAAATTTGAATAGCACCATGATGCTGGATTGCCATATCACGAATACGTATCAAGTCCATATGGGGTAAAAGCAGGTCAGCGATTCCATTACTCATAATTTTGCGATTAGTAGAAAAATTATAAAGTAGAAAACCAGTAGGAATGTTTGAAATAATATAGTTGCTAATTGTGTTTGTAATTTGTATCTCGTGAAACATATTATGATTAGGAGCAATAAAACGCGTCCTAATGTGTAAGCTGCCGACAATAGAAATAGTAGTAAAAAAACAAATGGCAATTATGGCCCACAAGTTATTGTATAAAAGATCCCATAAAACATCCTTAATTGGTAATTGATAGACTATCTGATAAGTTGTTCCGGGAATAGGCTGCATAAATTGTAGTGAAAGGCCATTAAATTCAATATCAACTGGGTTTCCATTGTTGTGCATGATGTCATTTGAAAAAGCAATTGATAAATATTCAGGATTTATATTTTTTGAGAGTAATAAATTTATCGGTAATTCAAAAGTTATAATGGTGGTTAATTGGCAAGGTGAGTTAAACATCGTGCGGTAAGTATAATAATATGAATTATCAGGGCGTGTAGGATGAATATCGGACAAACTTTCTCGTTTGTCTATTGCCGATGATAATGTCAACATTTCAGAGCGTTTTTCTTCTGCGGTTAAAGTTAAATAACTCTCTTTATAGCGTATCTCGGGTTTTAGTATCGAATGAGTAGTTACCAACAAAAGTGTATTATCTGGACCATTAAGATAGTACATCGAACTAAATTCATTTTTAGCGCCCCATATTATGCCCATATAGTTAGATAATTTATATGCCAGATTGATATTCGTATTATTTTGGCGGCCAAAAATAATTGCGTCGACATGCCGCTCATAGTTATTGATCCAAAAAATATCAGGGCGTAATTTTATTGGTAAAGGGGTATCACTCTTAGTTTCATCTTCACCATCATTAGCAATATAATAGAGCTGACTTGCGTAATAACGATAATCTTCAATTTCATATTCAAGTTGTTTAGTGATGTTACTAAGCGCATTTTGACTATTATTGATCCAGTTATGAAAGTAATTGTAGGCAAATAAACATAACAATAATACAAGCGAGCTGATAAAAATT
Organism: Arsenophonus nasoniae DSM 15247; assembly: GCF_000429565.1. Classification (GTDB taxonomy): domain Bacteria; phylum Pseudomonadota; class Gammaproteobacteria; order Enterobacterales; family Enterobacteriaceae; genus Arsenophonus; species Arsenophonus nasoniae. The sequence continues at coordinate 7,292 of NZ_AUCC01000010.1, read as the reverse complement.
ATAAAAAAGCGAGTTAGCGATGAAAGTTGTAAATTTGGTTGATTATAATCCATTGGTAGAAGAGGCGCCTTTTTATTAAACATGAAAAAATCAGTGTTCTGATTACTATTTAAACAATTCTGTCTTATTATTTTAACAGGTAATTTCGCATAGTATAATTTTAGTGATCAAACTTTGAACAAATGATAAAAAAAATAATATTTTTTTATATTAAGGTCTAGACAAGGTCATCACATTTCGCCATAATTCCGCGCCATGGAAGGATGGCCGAGCGGTCGAAGGCAGCGGTCTTGAAAACCGCCGATGGGAAACCATCCTAGAGTTCGAATCTCTATCCTTCCGCCAAATTTCGCCGGCTTAGCTCAGTTGGTAGAGCAACTGACTTGTAATCAGTAGGTCACCAGTTCGACTCCGGTAGCCGGCACCAAATAAGTCAAAGCTACTCAGTATGTCCCACAATACCTTAAGGTAAGTGGGATATTTCTGGGATGCTTTTATAGCATAAATATCTATTTATTGCCGATACCTATATAAGTTGATAGGCATATCTGTAAAGTCCCTCAGTCTTTCGTTTCATTTCAATCAAGTTCACACGCTTGAAAAGAGTATTAGTTGTCTAAGCTATCTTGATTTATATCTTAAAATCATTTAAGTGAAGCTGTTAAATATTTGAATTTGATGTTAAGCGGCATGTTAAATAATCTCTATTTTAAGCTTGCCACCACGGTGGTATAATTAAAAGTAATGTAATAATATTGTTATGAATAATTATAGCAATTTCACTGTTTACTTTGGTCCGTAGCTAAGATATTTATATCCCTGTTATCGACAAGACCATTTTTATCCCAACAAAATTTTTCTCCGATTTCATCATCATAATGACATGCCGCAATAAAAGCATGTTTGTGATATATATATTCATCCGCGTTTTTATTGCTAGTGGTCACATTAGCAAATGAATATGCCTGAATAAGAGAGCAACAGATGATAGATAATATTTTCAAGCAATTTTTCACTATTTTTCCTTTTATCGTTTAGGCTAGAAATAAACAAAATAAGTTTATCAACCATAAACTAACAATATCAATTTATTTTTAATTATTTTATTACTCTTCTCTATAAGATGATATTACCAGAGTTTTATATTGATTATTATTTACTTGCTATTTAACTATCTTAAAAACTTAGAAAAATTAAGTTTTGTATTTAATATGAGTAATATTGTCATATTAAATTTCAATGTGAAAAATCATATTAATATTCAGTATAGAATTAAAAGTAGTTGCTTAATATGGTAATCGAATGTGCTTTTTTTATTGACAAAGGTTAAAAATTCAAAAAAAATAATTAAACATATACTATGTTACTAATTAGATCAGTTAAAATATAATTAAAAATTCCTATGCTGATTAATTTTAAAATGGGTTAAAATATGTTTTAGATTTTACAAATTAATTTAATTTATTATAAAAAAATTTAATAAATAATTTTGAGAAAAGTAATTTATTTTTATTTAAATCTAATAATTTATCGTCTTTCTTAATTTAACTATTTGAATTTTTTAATAATATTATAACCTATGATGTTGCTTTTATGTTTAACATAAATTGCTAATATGGTGTATTATATTATTGGTACTTATTTTATAACTAATCTAATAATATTGTTACACGATAAAAATAGACATTATTGATCCTATATTTTAATTAGATTTAGTGTTTCTTTTTTCTTCTTTTGCTGCTGAATTATTGACACTATTGTAGAGTTTAAAATCAAACCAAGAGATATGAGAAATTTCGTCAGTAGAAACAACAATATTTAAATCCTTTATTTTGTTAGGATATACATTTGTAAATTCTAACAACAGAGTATCCTTGTCTCGATAGCCGGACATAACGGGAAAGAAAGAGATATATTTATTTGGTTCTTCTTTTTCGTTTGGATCAGATAATCCGCTGATAATACCAATGTAAACTTTCTTTGAAGCGAGGTTTATCAATACTGGACGTTTTGGTGTTGACTCTAAAGCATCAAGTAACATGCAGTCAATACTACCATTTGATAATGTTTTTCTCAGTACTCTTGCATTTTTAGCTTGGCATATTTTATTGTAAGTTGCTAAATGTTTTTTACTGTAAAAATAACCAAGTATATAGTTTTTTATCCAAACAATAAAAACATATACCCATGAAAATAAAATTGATGTGACTGATAATAATGTTAACAATGCATATATATGATCATTTTTTTCATCACCAGTTAGGATAAAGTTTTTTGCAATCAGATCTAGCAAATGAAAATTTGGCAAAAAGAATTTAATTAATACGGCAATTATCGTGGCGCAAAAAAGGCAGAAAGTACCGTAAGTAGCTACTTTTAGGTATAAAAGCTGCCCATCGTGCCGATGTAATCTAAAGTAGTGGTAGGGATTTTGGACTATCATAATATAGCCGCTAACTAAAATGGGAATAAGAAGTAATGCTAACAAGCTATTTCCTTGTACTCGTTTTTTTCTGTTTTACTATTAAGTTAGCCATCTTTTGCATTTCTTTTACTTCGGGCAATGCTGCAATTTCATTAGAGGGGATATAAGCGGCACCACTTTTGTCAACACGCACAAATGCGGAAATTTTATCATTTTGTCTTTTGCTCGTTTTCTGATGATCACTCGGAAAATATCTGGTAATCCAATTCCGCAATGTTGACATAATAACCACCTATGAACACAGACTTTTTATCAGTTAATTGATTACTTGTTTGATGGTTTAAGCATCAAACAATATTATATACTTTTTGCTGTTAATTTGTATACCGTTCAGTCATGGCAGTTAAATTTATCGCAACGTATTAACTTCTGTTGCATTAAAAATAATTTAATGTGTTAAAGAAAACAGCTTGAATTAACCTATTGATTTTATTGTGTAATCATATGGAAGGATACAGCCAGCAGCAATTGAGTGAGATACGTTGGACTGTCTCATATAAAAGAATAATAAATTAAATTTCGATGAAATGGCGATATTAAGTATATTCTGACTGCCTTTGAAATAACGACTTTTTGTATAAAATTTATATTATTATTAAGTTAATATAATAAAAATGATCAATGTAGAAAAAATGGCTCAAAATTAAAAGATTATTATTCATATTTATAATTTTTAGTTACTTTACTAGCCTGTCTATCAATTGTTAAGTAATAAAAAATAATATGTTTATATGTTAGGTTTGAACCCATCTTTCACTAGTTATTAGTAGCCAAGCTATTCTGAGAGATTTATTAATGTTAGCAATATTGCAGTTGATAATTTAATCTCAACAAGTATTTTATTAGTCATGATTACAAACAAAAACTTTAGGTATTTTTTTGTTACATAAATGTTGAGTTTATCGGATTTGACTCCCGCGTTATTATAAAGTTTTTAGTGTACAATTTTCATTTGGCTGTTAATCGAGCTACGATGGTTGTAGTCGTTTCTCTTTTAATCATGAAATGAAGATTTGTTTGACTAAAATGTCGAATAAATAATTTACTTAGGTTGATTAGATGAAAGGTCTTATTCAGAATGATACTAAAAATTAGGAAGATTATTCTCCATATCAATTTATCATTGGTTGTTTGTCATTAGGTCAGAACAATTACATTTTTTTGTGATTTAGAGTATTAAGCTGTGATGAATATCATACTAATTAGTTTTCAGATCAATATTCGAGCAAATTTGTGTTATGTTTCGTTATTGACAGCAGTTGATTGGCTTTATATTTTAACTATTTGCCTTACATCATTATTTTTTCCTGTGTGTTTTGGCCAGCTTAGCTGGCTTTTTTTTTACATTCTATAAGGGATGTTGTGCGGTTAATTACAGTATGTTTAGGTAAAATAAACAATAAATTCTTGTTAGATGTTCTGGTGAAAAGGCTACCGAATTTTGTCTAGCATCAAAGACAGGAAAAGAATGTAGATGAAATATTATGTATTACATGGCCAGACTTTGTTTAATGCCATAATCGCTAATGTAATTGCTGGTTTTTCTCTTTCTTGCGGATTATCTTTTAAATATTTACCAACTATATCTGCAAATTGTCCCATTTGGGCATCAACTGGAGAACAATAAAATAAATTATTAGCAACATCTATACCTATCATAAAACCTAAATATGATCCCGCATCATAACCATCATTCATTGATGATGACCCATTCTCTATACGTTCATACGCTTTAAACCATTTATATAAATCATTTCCCGTTTTTACATCAGCATTTGCATAACAACAATAAGTCAATAAAAATAACATAAAAATATTTATTATTTTTTTCATCCATTTCTCACAAACCCCCTGATAAACAGGGTAGGATTTATTACTTCGTCAATGATGATTATTAAATGACAGGTTTTAATTATACTGCAGTAGATTCTTTCAATAGTTGTTCCCTTAACAGATTAATTTCTTTAGTTTTAATTTTATTAACCACCACTTTATAGTCCTGAAATGCGATACGAGCTTTTGTGATTTCGACTGAAGAAAACCTTGGTTTTTTAATAAGTTTAAGCGTTTCTTTCATGTCAGATAACGAGCACATTGAGCCAAAAATTACTTCTTTCAGTATAAAGTCTTCGTTAAAGTTCCTAAAATAATTTTCTCCCTCTTTTATACATTCAGTTCCAGATAGTTTTTGAAAAACTCTGACCTCATTTTCGTACTCCCAATCTTTGAATTTAGTTGTCATAAGCTTTTTTATGAATTTTTTCTTCGCAAAATTGTAAGTCAAGTCTATAGGAGCATCTATCAATTTGCTTTCATACTTAATATCCCATAATCTATCTTTGACTTCAAAACCAAGAACTATTCCTTTATGTCTGTCGGCATAGTGTCCCCACATTAGTGGGTTGCGCCAACTCTTACTTAAGCAAATTAGTCCTTCTTTTTTGTTAATTTCTTTCTTCTGACGTTGCAGCTTTTTTCTAGTATGTAAATCTCCACGATTGACACCTAGTAATTCGAATGGGTCATTTAGGTCTGAAAAGCGAGATATTTTTATTCTGTCATTTTCTATATTACTTATTGCATGTACCGCTGATGTAAAATAGTACAAGTTAACCATAAGTAGTTCCTAGTGAGAAAAAATCATTAAATCGAGTAGATAACTATTTTTGCATCATGCTAATTAAAAATAGGAGCAGGCAGAAACAAGTCTACTGACTGATTTTACTTGATTATAAATTTTGAAAATTGATTTATATGAAGTCTTTGATGCGATCGGCTAATGAAAGAGCAGGAAACCACAAATAATTATCGGTCATTTTACCACAATTTTACCCCAGTTTTACCACCCATAAATTTCAGACACAAAAAAACCAATCATAACTGATTGGTTTTCTTGGTAAAAGCTGGTCGGCATGAGAGGATTTGAACCTCCGACCCCCGACACCCCATGACGGCAACTAATTATCATGTAACTCATTGATATTTAATATATAAATAGCAGTTTGACTGTATAAACAAACAGTGCATAAATTACAATATATGCATTATATACATCAATAACTTAAATTGAGTTTTTCCCCGTCATAATGATATCTCTCCGTGAGGTACTTCTACCCAATCTACATGGTTCTGAGTATATATTTTGGTTGACTTTGCGTCACTATGTGCCATTCTTGCTTGAGGGTCTAATCCATTAATTTTAAACAAGTGTGCCGCTAATGCGCGAATTTCGTGAAATGTTGGTCTTTCAGCTAATGTTAAATTTGCTGTTACCCCTAGTTGATCTCTCAAGTTAGAAAATGCTCTGCTCAAGTAATCAGGCGCGATTTGAGTAGGGTGATGAATCTCACTACTTATTTTGCTTGGTCTTTTTATTGGAAGCCTATGGACAACATACGGACTTGCGATAGAATCACGACTATTATCAATTATTTCTTTTAGCTTAGCGCCAATAGGTATAGCTATATGTGATGCTTCTTTATCTTGAACTTTTTGACGATGTATATAAAGCATTCCATAAATATTATTTTGAGGTTCTTTATACCATATACATCCACAAATACCTTCTTGTGGCGATTTGATATTGTATCTTATACGAGAGACTTCTAACCTTGCTTGAGTGGTTTGTAACGCAAGATCCATAGCAGTTCTTAACCATGGTTCAGCGGCATTTCTAATTTTTTTGAAATCATCGAAAGATAAACGGTGTCTAACTTTTTTATCTGTACGTCTGCGTTTTTTTCGCTCTGCTGGATTATCTAGCATTAAAGATTCATCAATAGCGTAGCTAAATAATTTTTTTAAAAAAGAAACTTTTCTATTTTGTACGTTAGCGGATGCGTTCCCATGATATTTGTTGATATATTCATTAACATGTTCAAGCGATATTTCTGTGCAAAGAATATTAATAAAAAATTCTTTTACTCTTTCTATATCATTCTTCCAATCAGCTAATGTTGTTATTGATGGGGTTTCATCTTTTACTATTCTCTTAAATAAATGTTCAACATGTTCAGAAAATGGTAGTCCTTCGCCAAATTTACCGCCTGACTCTTGAATTAAAGAATTTATAGATATATTTAATAATGGCCGCATTATATTGTTATATTCTCTAGCAATGGCAATAGCTAATGCTTTGTCATTTCCGATATTTTTCTTTTTTCCATTTATTAAAACTAATCTGTAAATATTTTTTGATTTATCGAAGAAAAGAAAATCAGGGAGATTACGATACTCCCTCTTTCTTGGACGAGCTGCCATTTTATGAATCTCGTATTAATTCATTGACATGTGATGAGATAATAGAATCAGTTCCCCACCGTTCAGATGAAACAACCCATATAGAACCATCAACGATCTTACCCTTGAGTTTTCCTACTTCAATCCATCGTTTAATTGTTCTATTATCAGGTATTGAGCCTTCTTCAAATTCACGAGAACCCCATAAACTAGCTTTCATTAATTTGTTATTATTAATGAGCATTTTTTAATCTCCTTGTATTATACAAACTCACACTATTCTCAGGCGCTTCATTGCCCCATAGATCCCAGCCCTGCACTTTGTCACGAGCAAAAAGTTCGATACGTTTCACCTCACCGTAAAGTTTCTCTAATCGGTAATGGACTTCTTTTGGTTTTTGGCTATGTTCACCGAGACAGGCGTAGATAACTTGTTTGATGGAAGCGTCCTTGCGTTCTAGTCCTTTTCCCTTGATGGCAATTAAGCAATCTTCTGAATTACTGCGGGTGTAGTTACCGCCATTCATGCGTGTTTCAGCATTGAGTAATGTCAGAAAGTCATCAGCAT
>NZ_AUCC01000009.1 GCF_000429565.1 Arsenophonus nasoniae DSM 15247 | reverse complement strand
AACTCATTAACATCCCCGAAGCAGCACCGCTGCGCCGCTCACGCGTAGCGTGCTACGTTCAGATGCCATTTTGTATTTTATAAGTTCTACATCGTCTATTTTATCCCGACCATATATAGAATATTTTATCGGATTGGTGGCTAACAGTTGCTGATAATAGATAATAATATTTGAAAGCTGAAAAACACTTTCATGTGATGTCGAATGTTTCATAATTGAGGCATAACTTTTAGTACAAAAACAAGCGAAAAGAGTAAAAAATAAGTTAATAAGTTTCATTAATTACCTTTTGATTACGAGATGTACTACTTTGTTAATTGATGGTCAGTATTAAACCAAATATGTGAGCTAAGACAAATCCTACCTTTTGATTTGTTTTTATACCTACCCTAGCCCTTAGTAAATTTGTTTTGATTCCTTGAACTGCACACATAGAGATCTTGCTCATAATAGTTTGTTGTGTTATCTGTAGAAATTTTACAATTTTCTTAGTAGGTTAGGTATTTTTGGATTATAATAAATAGTATGTTGTAACTAAATTAAGATGTTTAATATGAAATATGATGCAAGATATAAATTATCAAAATGTTTTGATTTATTGAAAGTTCGATTAGCTGATTTTTTAACCGAACTTAATAGTTTATCTTTAACCTCTGCCATTGTATTTAAATTACCTGAAACCAAGAAAGGAGATGAAAATAATGATATTAATCAAATAACAATTACCACTTTGACAGGAGATACAGCTTTAGACTTAGCATTGGCAAACTATAATAGATTATTTATTCATGATAATCCGTATCACATTAGTAATAAAACCGCAATCAGGCTACCTGGAGCGTTATGTTTTCATCTTTCAGCACAACGTTATTCAGTTATAAAACGACAATTGGAAACAATTAATAAGTTAAAAACAAAATTAAAAGATATTGTTACTTGTGAATCAGGGATAAAAAAAGAACAACGCTTTGAATTTATTCACCAACAATTGCATGGATTAATTACCCTTAATGCCTATCGTAAAATAAATTATGTCGACTCACCCGATAGTATAAATTTTGGCTGGGCTAATAAAAAGATTGTTAATAAAGTGACAAAAGCGCAAATACTTGAACGACTACATAAAAACTATCGATCTGAAAAAGCAATGTCGGCATATACCAAGCAACAATGGCGTTATTTAGTTGAAAAAGAGATCCAAGACATAAATAGCATTCCAAATGATGCCATATTAAAAATACAACGTCCGGTAAAAGTTCAGCCAATAGCCAGAGTTTGGTACGCAAATGAAAAACGACAAGTGCAATATGCTTGCCCTCTTCCACTTTTATCGTTCAGTTGTGATACAAAACATTTGACAAAATTAGGTACACTTTCTGACTATGATATTAATAATATAAAAATAAAACATAAACCAAAAAATAAAAAACTAAAATTAATTATTGCTCGATTACATCTTTATCAAGAGATTTAAATAAGGAAACCGAGATAATAGCTCGGTTTCTTTCTAAAGAATAAAACTACTTTTTCATACTACCTACCATATTTTCAGGCCGCACCCAACTATCAAACTCTTCTGCCGTTAAATAAGCAAGTTTTAATGCCGCTTGCTTAAGGGTTAATCCTTCTTTATGTGCTTTTTTGGCGATTTCAGCGGCTTTATCATAACCAATATGGGTATTTAGTGCAGTAACTAGCATTAAGGATTCGTGTAATAATTTGTCTATACGCTGACGATTAGGCTCAATCCCCTTAGCACAATGATCATTGAAACTCAGCATGCCATCCGCTAATAAACGCACTGATTGTAAAAAATTATCAATAATCATGGGTCGAAAGACATTAAGTTCAAAATTACCTGATGCGCCACCAATATTAATAGCTACATCATTACCCATAACTTGCGCACAAAGCATAGTTAATGCTTCACACTGGGTCGGATTAACTTTTCCTGGCATTATCGAACTACCCGGCTCATTTTCAGGGATCATAATTTCGCCAATACCACAACGAGGACCTGATGCTAACCATCTTACATCATTAGCGATTTTCATTAATGAAGCTGCTAAACCTTTTAAAGCGCCATGGGCATGCACTAAAGCATCACAAGTCGCTAAAGCTTCAAATTTATTAGGCGAAGTGACAAACGGCAGACCAGACAATGCTGCAATTTTACTGGCAACTTTAACCGCATATTCAGGATGGGTATTTAAACCTGTACCAACCGCAGTTCCACCCAAGGCGAGTTCGCAAAGGTGAGGAATACTTTCTTCGATATGGCGAATATTATGAGCTAGCATGGCTGACCAGCCCGATATTTCTTGGCCTAAAGTTAAAGGTGTTGCATCTTGAAGATGTGTACGGCCAATTTTGACAATATCATGAAAAGCGGCAGATTTTTGCTCAAAAGTAGTCTGTAGTTCTTTTAATTTAGGTAACAGATGTTGGTATAAAGCAATAACTGCGGCCACATGCATTGCCGTTGGAAATACATCATTAGAACTCTGGCTTTTGTTTACGTCATCATTTGGGTGAATTAAACGTTGCTGACCTCTTTTTCCACCTAAAATTTCACTCGCTCTGTTCGCTAAGACTTCATTTATATTCATATTAGTTTGCGTACCAGAGCCAGTCTGCCAGATGGCTAATGGGAATTCAGCCATATGCTTATTCGCTAAGACTTCATCAGCAGCGGCGATAATAGCATTAGCTTTATCCTTTGTTATCAAACCTAAATCGGTATTTGCTTCAGCTGCTGCTTTTTTAGTTAATGCCAATGCATGGATCAAGGCAACTGGCATTTTTTCCACTGAGATACGAAAATGCTCCAGCGAACGTTGAGTTTGTGCGCCCCATAGCCTATCTGCTGGGACTTTAATTTCCCCCATTGAGTCTTTTTCAATGCGATATTCTGACATTATTGTTATCTCCTTAGCATAAAATAATTGGATATGCATAATCCATCATTGCAGATAAACTAATTGTACTGGAGATCATGCACTATTTTTAATTTAAAATGTGAGAGATAAGCGAGTTTATTGCATTACAGTTAAAAATAAATTTTTATCAACTAAGAGCAGTATTATATGTTTAAAATGATCAATAAAATTCAACACTATGACTGGGGAAGTAAAGATGCCCTAACTAAGCTTTACCATATCAAAAATCCTCAGCATTTACCGATGGCTGAATTATGGATGGGGGCGCATCCTAAGGCCAGCTCGATTGTCGAAGATATTAATAATCAGCAAAAAATATCGTTAGATAAACTAATTACAACCGATCCAACATATTACCTCGGTGAAAAAATTGCGCAAAAATTTCATCAATTACCTTTTCTATTTAAAGTACTCTGCGCAGCTCAGCCGCTTTCAATCCAAGTACACCCAGATAAAATTGCTGCCGAAGCGGGGTTTAGGCGTGAAAACGCTGCGGGGATTGCCCTTGATAGTCCAAATCGTAATTATAAAGATGACAATCATAAACCTGAATTAATTTATGCTTTAACGCCCTTTAAAGCGCTAAATTCATTTCGCCCTTTAAAAGAAATCGCTAATTTATTGATACCAATTGCAGTAGCTTCACCAATTATTCAACTTTTTTTAAAAACACCATCAGAAACTCAACTAGCACAACTTTTTAGCCATTTATTAAGCCTAACAATAAGCGAAAAACAACCGCTACTTACCGCCTTAAAATCTGTTGTACAACAAAAACAAGGGGAGCCATGGCACACAATCAAAAAAATACTGACACTACACCCTGACGATAATGGATTATTTGCACCATTGTTACTGAACATTATTGAATTACAACCTGGTGAAGCGATGTTTCTTTATGCCAGAACGCCGCATGCCTATATTGAGGGCGTTGGATTAGAAGTGATGGCTAATTCTGACAATGTACTACGTGCGGGATTAACGAATAAGCATATTGATATTGCTGAATTACTGGCTAATATAGATTTCATTGCCAAACCCTGCAACACATTATTATTACAACCGAATATACACAATAATGAATGTTGTTATCCCATTCCAGTCGATGATTTTGCTTTTTCTTTATATCTCATTGACAATCAATTGACTACAATAGAGAACAGTTCAGCAACAATTTTATTTTGTGTTGAAGGTAAGATATCTATCACCTCAGAAAAGCAAACTACCGAAATTCTAGCTGGTGAATCTATATTTATATCCGCATCCGAAAGACAAATTATGCTTAATGGAAAAGGTAAACTGGCCAGAGTTTTTAATTATTAGCAAAAATTAAAATACATGCAAAGCTGTATATAATATATTTTATAAATTTGATCGCTTTTATTCGCTAAAATCCTTAAGGGATGGATATATGAAGAAATCGTTAGTCGCTGTAAGTGTCATTGTAATTGTTGCCATAATTTGGACAATTGGCTCTTGGTATACTGGAAAAAAAATTGAGGGAGAATTTAATGCTTTCATTGAACGTACTAATACTACACTAAAGAATAATGCACCAGAAGCTAATATTGATGTTAAAACAGAAAATTATCAGCGTGGATTTTTCACTTCTAACGCCGATATCATTATTAATATAAAAGAGAATGAAGAAGGAAAAAATACTATTGTTAAATTTGCCACAAAAATCTTTCATGGCCCTTTTCCTATTAGCAAGATAGTTAAACTTAATCTATTACCAAGGTTAGCCTCAGCCACTATTGAACTTGTTAAAAATGAAACCACAGAAGAACTATTCAAATATACCCAAGAGCAAGCTTTTATAACGGGTAATGTTGATGTCGGTTTTAATGAAGGTCTAGATGCAAATTTACACTTAAGTCCACTAGACGGTAATAGTTACGGCAAAAATATAACGTTTAGCGGTGGTACAATCAATTATGTGGGCAATACCGATCTTAAAGATATAAAAGTTTCCGTTGTTAGTGATAATTTTGTTATCGGTAATAAAGAGAAAACGGAAAACATGATCCTTAAAGGACTCAACATCCAAAGTGATTTATCTCTGACTCCGTTTAATTTCTATTCTGGCAAACAGACGCTTAATATTTCCGATATTAATTTTAACAGCGACGACATTAAATTTTCATTTAAAAACTTTGCTATTAACTTAGATTCTGTATTAAAAGGCGATAACATTGACGGTAAAATTTCTTATCGCATCAATGATTTTATCGCTAAAGAACAAAATTTAGGTTCTGGTGAGCTTACGTTATTAATCGAAAGAATGGATGCTAAGGCTTTTGGTAATTTCTTAAAAAATTATAATGATGAAATTGCTCACAATTTAGCTAATGGTAATCCTCTTTATAATGCAGATACTATTTTCGCCCAATTATTAATAGATAACTTACCTAGCTTATTAAAGAATAGCCCGCGAATTGTCATCGAACCCTTTTATTGGAAAAATAGTGCCGGTGAGAGCAATATCAAAATAGATATAGATATAGATATGAAGCCTTGGACGTTGAATCAACTCTCTGTTTATAGCCAAAATAATCAATATGATCAGGTAATCAAAGCACTATTTAATCATTTTAATATCAATGTTGATTTATCAAAACCGATGTTGATAGAAATGCTTAGCCAAATAGAAGTACTAAATTCCGATGACAAAGTTGTTACACCGGAACAAAAAACATTGTTTAACCAGAAAGCAACCGCACAAATTAGTGAATTTGAAAGTTCAGCTAAACAAAATGTCTTTACATCACCGACGGAATACTTCCTCAGCGATGAGAAAAAAGCAAAATTGAATGAAAACAGACCATTTCTGCCATGGATGCTGGTAACAAAAGATAATATTACTATGGATATTGATTACGTCGGTGACGAATTGGAAATGAATAAGCAGAAATTTAAATTAGATCAGTTTTTGATTAATATCGGCTTGATGGACAATCCAACCTCTCTGCCACCAACAATACCAAAAACCGCCCCACAATCAAATTAAAACTTAGTAAAATGACAAGAGCCAGATAAAATACTGGCTCTTTGCATCAATTTTAATATCGGAGGTGGTTTTATGTCGAATAAAATTAATATTACTAAAGATCGGCCTTTAATAAAAAATAGCCAGCAGCAAAATCAATTAAAAACAAACGCTTTAATTAGTAAAATAAAAAATTGTTTTGTACTCAATAATATTCATATTTCAACAACCATTGGTTCAAGTAAAGCTAAATTTTATCATCAACTAATGTTACGTCTTAATCTTGACAGTTCAATTCAAATAAAAAATTATCATCATTATCATTTAACTTCGCGCCTTAATCTAGAATATAACTCCACGACAGAAAATGTCGCCCTGCAAGGAACACCAAAAAACATACATTCAGCTGAAAGCTTGTCTTTACCTGTCTGCCCTTTTCTATTAAGTCAAAAACTTATACAAGTTAAAAACAAATTCACCAAGAAGAAAAAATGCAAAATGAAAGAGCTAGATTAAATGGATATGTATCATCAATTAAATAATATTAATTAATCATTAACGTTAACTGCTCTCTTAGCATAACGTTGTGCTAATACCGCACACACCATTAATTGAATTTGATGGAAAATCATCACCGGTAGTAAAATAATACCCACCAGATGAGCAGGAAAGAGAATATTAGCCATTGGAACACCATTAACTAAACTCTTTTTAGAGCCACAAAAAACTATTGTGATCTCATCTGCTTTACTAAAGCCAAAATAGCGCGCAGTGAAAATATTAAATAAAACCACTATAGCCAATAGAAAACAACCAATTATCGCAATCAATAGCAATGACCAGCCATCAACTTTATACCAAATCCCTTCAATGACTGCCTCGCTAAAAGCGACATAAACCACTAATAAAATAGATGAACGATCAGAAATAGTAATCAATTTTCGATAGCGATTAATCCATTTTACCATTAAAGGCCTGAACAAATGGCCTAATACAAATGGCAACATAATTTGCAATAAAATAGCACCTATATTTGACAACAAATTAATCTGTTGATGATTATCGATATCTATCAAGATGCTCACTAATATTGGCGACAAAAACACCCCTAGCAAGCTAGAAGCAGATGCACTGCAAATTGCAGCGGCAATATTTCCACCGGCGACAGAAGTAAACGCAATTGCAGACTGTACTGTCGCAGGTAAGGCGCAAAGGTAAAGAAATCCGATATAAATCGTTGGTGAGATCCAATCAGGCACCAAAGGTTTTAATGCTAAACCAATAAGAGGAAACAAAATAAAGGTACTGGTAAAAATTAACAGATGTAATCGCCAATGACCAACACCGGCTAAAATAGCTTGGCGTGAAAGTTTTGCGCCATGGAGAAAAAAAAGTAATGCAATCGCGATGGTGGTTAAATGCTGAAATACGATTTTTACTTTACCTTGACAAGGGAAAAAGGAAGCGAGCATGATGGTCATTAGCATAAACAGCAAAAAATAGTCAATTTGTAAACGACGCCACCAACTCATAACGCTTCCTTTAATATTTTAATATTTATAAATAAGAATAGACAAAATGAATGAAATTAAACTGCCAGCTCTACTGTGCGTTGCATTTTCGCCGACTCTATCCCCGCTTCAATCAATTTCATAACCAAAATAGCCTCTTCGGCAGTAACTGGATTAGGTGCAGCGTTATTGATTGCCTCACGAATGGCACAATAATACATACCGTAATTACCCTGTTCAGTTTCTAATGGCTCAACAATCAGCTCGCCATTGTGTGACAGCGTCACAGAACCATCGCGGCTATCCCTACCCCAATCTTCTGCTGTTGGTAATAGCCCTGCTTTTAAGCATTCTTCTTGGGGATCCAAACCATACTTGATATAACTTCCTTTCATGCCATGAAGTAGATAAACGGGTGACTCTGCCGCTGCGACAGTGGTTGCATGTAAAACAACCTTGGTAGTTAAATAATTTAAACAAACATGAAAATAATCAACCGCTTCGGCATTTGGGCGTATCATCGCTATATCAGCCATAATCGATTTAGGTTTGCCAAAAAGTTGCAATACTTGATCAAGCATGTGCGGCGCCAAATCATACCATAGACCACTACCTGCCTCTTTTGATTCTCGCCATCTTTGACGAACTTCAGGCCGATAACGATCAAAATGTGATTCGTAATATTTCAACTCACCCAATGTTTGATTTTCTAACAAAGATTTCACCGTTAAAAAACCTGAATCCCAGCGACGGTTATGATAAACAGAGAGTAATTTACCTTTTGCCTGCGCTAATTGTTTTAACGTTAGGGCCTCTTGAACAGTCAAGGTAAACGGTTTATCGACGATGACATGTTTTCCTGCTTCGAGCGCTTGTTTAGCCAATGGAAAATGGGTTTTATTTGGTGTTGGTATAACAATCAAATCTACTTCTGGCTGCTCAGCCAATAGTCGTTCAAGCGAAGCAAAAACCGGAACATTAGGCCAATCTTTTTTTACTTTTTGTTCATCACTACTCACAATAGCCGATAATTGAAATCCTTCTATTGTTGTAATAAAAGGAACATGAAAGGTTTTACCGGCAAAACCGTAACCAATCAAACCAACCTTAATAGGTTTATTCATAACAACCCCTTAACACATTCATATATAAACTTAAAGCAACACATTACCGCTAAATTAGGTAATGCAGGTTACTTAGCGTACCTCTTTATTTTTTAGCTGCAATCGCTATTTTTTATTTTCTCAAAACGATTAATTCACTAAAATTGACTTTCACACAAGATCGATAACCTATATTACAATCAGTTGCTATCATAGCCGACCATTTATGTTTGCAACTTCTACTGACTAAATAAAAAAATTTAGGCGTTCAGATGACAGATTATTTTTTATTATTTATCGCCACCGTTTTGGTAAATAATTTCGTGCTGGTAAAATTTCTTGGCTTATGCCCTTTTATGGGGGTCTCTAAAAAACTAGAAACCGCTATTGGTATGGGATTTGCGACAACATTTGTGATGACTTTAGCATCCATCTGCTCATGGCTGATGGATACGTTTGTTTTAATACCACTAGATTTGATCTATTTACGCACATTGAGCTTTATATTAGTTATAGCGGTTGTTGTTCAGTTTACTGAAATGGTGGTACGCAAAACCAGTCCAACACTATACCGTCTTTTAGGTATTTTTTTACCATTAATTACTACAAACTGTGCAGTTCTTGGTGTGGCACTGCTAAATATCAATCAATCGCACAATTTTTTACAATCAGCCGTTTATGGTTTTGCAGCTGCAATAGGTTTTTCTTTAGTGATGGTACTGTTTTCAGCTATCCGTGAACGCATCGCGGTGGCAAATGTCCCAGCCCCCTTTCGTGGATCATCTATTGGCCTTATTACTGCCGGCTTAATGTCTTTAGCGTTTATGGGATTTAGTGGTTTGGTAAAATTCTAATGAGTACTTTATTAATTGCAATCGGTGTTATTGCCGGATTTGGCCTTCTCTTTGGACTTATTTTAGGATTTGCCGCTCTTCGTTTTAAAGTAGAAGATGATCCAATAGTGGAAAAAATTGATCATATTTTACCGCAAAGCCAATGTGGCCAATGTGGCTATCCAGGCTGCCGCCCATATGCTGACGCAATAGCCCATAATGGTGAAACCATAAATAAATGTGCGCCCGGCGGCGAACAAGCAATGTTAAAAATTGCCGAATTACTTAATGTAGAACCTCAAGCGCTTGATGAAGATAAATTAACACCTGAACGAAAAGTAGCTTTTATTGATGAAGCTAACTGTATTGGCTGCACTAAATGTATTCAGGCTTGCCCCGTCGATGCGATTGTTGGAACAACGCGCGCGTTACATACGGTGGTAGAAGATCTCTGTACCGGTTGTGATCTTTGTGTTGCTCCCTGCCCAACAGACTGTATTAGCCTGTTACCGATAAAAACCACGATCAAAAACTGGAAATGGGATCTCACCACTATTCCAGTAAAAAATATTACCCCCTCATCAAGCTCAAGACCAACTGTTGCATTTGCTAATAAGGAGCGAGCAAATGTTTAACTTTTTCCAAAAACTTACTGCAAATAAAGAAAAAATTTGGTCTTTTTCAGGTGGTATACATCCGCCTGAAATGAAAATACAATCAAATCAAGTTCCGTTACTTACACTGCCCTTAGCTAATGAATTGATTATTCCTGTCCAACAGCATATAGGCTCAGCCGGCGATATCATTGTTAAAAGCGGTGACTATGTATTAAAAGGACAAGCGCTGACTAAAGGTTGTGATCATAGGATCCCAGTCCATGCCACTACCTCAGGAACTATCACTGCCATAGAGCCACATATAACAGCACATCCTTCCGGCCTAAAAACACTTTCTATCCGACTACAACCAGATAGTAAAGATCAATGGTGTGAGCGTAAACCTTTAACCAACTACTTACAACATTCTACTAAAGTCTTATTGTCACATATCGAACAAGCTGGCATAGCGGGATTAGGCGGCGCAGGTTTTCCTACTGCAACAAAGTTGAAAAATGGCAATAAATTAATTAACACCTTGATTATTAACGCAGCAGAATGCGAACCTTATATAACCGCCGATGATCGATTAATGCAGGAGCATGCTGATGAAATCATCGAAGGCATACTGATATTAATACATATACTAAAACCGAAAGAAGTCTTAATTGGGATTGAAGATAATAAGCCGGCGGCAATAGCAGCCTTAAAAGAAGCACTTTTAGGCCAACAAGCTATCATTAAATTAAGAGTGATCCCAACCAAGTATCCTTCAGGCGGAGCTAAACAATTAACTAAGATATTAACCGGTAAGGAAATACCCCACGGTGTTCACTCTTCTTTTATTGGTATATTGATGCAAAATGTTGGCACAGTGTTTGCCATTAAACGAGCGATTATCGATGGTGAACCGTTAATTGAGCGGGTGGTAACATTAACGGGCGCTGCAATACAAAATCCAGGCAATTATTGGGTTCGTTTGGGCACCCCAGTTAATTTCCTATTACAACAAGTTGGTATGGTGCCACAATCAGAACAGATGGTTATTATGGGAGGGCCATTAATGGGATTTACGTTGCCTGATTTAACCACACCTATTGTTAAAATTAGCAACTGTATTCTTGTTCCAACTTTGGCAGAAATAGGTAAACCTGCCATTGAGGAAGCTTGTATTCGCTGTGGTCTTTGCACTCAAGCTTGCCCAGCTAATTTATTACCGCAACAACTTTATTGGTTTAGTCGAGGCCAGGAGCATGAAAAAGCAGAAAAATATAATTTATCCGACTGTATAGAATGCGGTGCCTGTGCCTATGTTTGCCCAAGTAATATTCCTCTCGTGCAATACTATCGACAAGAAAAAGCAGAAATTAAAGCCATTGCCCGAGAAAAACAACGTGCCTCTGATGCCAAAAAACGGTTTGAAGCTAAAAAAGCTAGGCTTGAACGAGAAAAAATTCTACGTCAACAACGCCATAACCAAGCTGCCGTTAAGATCGAAGCGAAAGACAAAGCAGTAATTAACGCCGCATTGCTGCGAATTAATGCGCAGCAAAAACAGACTAGCAATAGTAATATTGAGTCATTAAATAACCAGGCTGCTATCGAAGCTCGCCATGCCAGAACAGCTCAATTGCATGTTACTCAAGCAGCCCAAAAAGCGGCAGAAAGTCAATCTACCATAGCCATAGAAACAACGACAGAACCACAATCAACTGATGCACGCAAAGCTGCTGTTGCCGCAGCGATTGCTCGTGTTAAAGCAAAACGTGATGCGCAGGGTAAAACTCGCTAATATAATTAAACAACAAATGAGCTGAAAAATGAAATTCAGACCAATACCTACTGATCGTCGGATGAACCGGTTAAAGATGGCCAGTTCGCCCTTTACACATGAAAAACAAACTACCAGTAAACTCATGTTGTGGGTGGTTATCGCTGCCATTCCCGGTATTGCCTGCCAAATTTACTTTTTTGGTAGCGGGACAATTTACCAAATTTTACTCGCTGTCATAACGGCTTTTATTACTGAGGCTGGCGCTTTACAGCTACGAAAATTCCCTGTTATGCCCCATTTAAAAGATAATTCTGCCTTGGTAACGGCTTTACTATTAGCCATTAGTATCCCGCCTTTATCACCCTGGTGGCTAGTCGTTTTAGGTACGGCTTTTGCTATATTAATTGCTAAGCATATCTATGGCGGATTGGGTCAAAATCCGTTTAATCCAGCCATGGTAGGTTATGTGGTATTATTGATCTCATTTCCAGTCCAAATGACTAGTTGGTTACCCCCGATAGAACTTCAATCTATTCATGCCAATGCGTTAGCAAGTCTGCAAGTGATTTTTACCGGCCATACCGCGACAGGAGCCACATTAAACCAATTGACACTAGGTTTTGATGGCATAAGTCAAGCAACCCCCCTAGATAGTTTTAAAACGGGTTTATTAACACACTCGATTAGTCAAATACTACAACAACCTATTTTACAAGGTTCATTAGCTGGTATTGGTTGGCAATGGGTTAATATTGCCTATTTATTTGGTGGTATTATCCTCCTTAGTCGCCGAATAATTGGCTGGCAAATTCCTCTAGCATTTTTAGCCACGCTACTATTCTGCTCATTACTAAGTTGGTTGATTATGCCATCACAATACGCGTCACCTATGCTTCATCTATTTTCAGGGGCAACCATGCTCGGCGCCTTTTTTATTGCTACCGATCCCGTTACAGCGGCAACCACTCCGCGTGGCCGTATCATTTATGGTGCCATGATAGGATTACTAATCTGGATCATTCGCGTTTATGGTGGTTATCCTGATGCAGTTGCTTTTGCGGTATTACTGGCCAATATTGCGGTACCACTGATTGATCACTATAGCCAACCTCGTGTTTATGGCCATAAATAAGGAACGGTTATGTTAAAATCGATTAGACATCATGGCTTAATATTGGCTGTTTTTGCTGCGGCTACCACCGGACTGGCAGCAACAGTTTATACTATTACCAAAAGTACTATCGACGGCCAGGCCCTAATCCAACAACAAAAACTTTTTGATCAAATTATTTCCCCTAACTTATATGACAATAATTTAACCAAAGAGTGTTATTTAGTCAGTAAAAATGAAGTATTAGGTAGCTCACGGCCTCATCATCTCTACATTGCCAGAAAAGCAGGAAAACCGATTGCGGCCATCATAGAAAGTACGGCACCTGATGGCTATTCAGGCGCAATAAAATTACTGGTCGCAGCTGATTTCCATGGTAAAGTCCTCGGTGTCCGTGTAACTGAACATCATGAAACCCCAGGGTTAGGTGATAAAATTGATATTCGTATTTCAAATTGGATCAATCATTTCTCAGGTAAAAAAATTGACTCAGAACATAGCTCACATTGGGCAGTAAAAAAAGATGGCGGGGATTTTGACCAATTTACTGGTGCCACTATCACGCCAAGAGCCGTTATTAATGCCACTGAGCGTACTGCCATGTTTATACAATCGGTGCCTCAAAAATTATCAACTTATCCAGCATGCTCAAATTAATTACCATGAATGAAACTAAAAAACTTTTTATCCAAGGATTATGGAAAAACAATTCGGCACTGGTTCAATTATTAGGTTTATGCCCGTTGCTAGCGGTTTCTTCAACCGCCACTAACGCATTAGGATTAGGACTGGCAACAACATTAGTGTTGTTTTTTACCAATATTACAGTTTCAACCTTCCGTCATTGGATCCCAAGCGAAATACGTATTCCCATCTATGTCATGATTATTGCATCGGTTGTTTCCGCTGTGCAGATGTTAATTAACGCTTATGCCGTTGGTTTATATCAATCTTTAGGTATTTTTATTCCACTGATCGTTACTAACTGTATTGTTATTGGGCGGGCTGAAGCTTATGCTGCCAAAAATAATGTCTATCACTCAGCAATCGATGGTTTGGCAATGGGTGCGGGTGCGACAATGGCGCTATTTTTTTTAGGTGCAATGCGAGAAATTTTAGGTAACGGCACATTATTTGATGGTGCAAATTTGCTATTAGGAGAATGGGCAAAAATATTACGTATTGAAGTTATTCATCTTAATTCGCCTTTTTTATTAGCCATATTGCCGCCTGGGGCTTTCATTGGATTAGGATTGATGCTAGCAGGCAAATATTTAATCGATGAAAGGATGATAAAATATATTAGTCAAAAACAACAACACCCTGTTGTAAAATCAACGTCTTTCCCCAATAAAAATCATTTAGCCAAGGATCAAGAGCAAATAAAATATGAATAAACAAAAGCGGATAGCCATCTTGACTCGCTTACGTGATAACAATCCAACACCAACAACCGAGCTTACTTTTAATTCGCCTTTTGAATTACTTATTTCTGTCTTACTTTCCGCCCAAGCAACAGATATTAGTGTCAATAAAGCCACAGCAAAACTCTATCCCGTCGCTAATACAGCTGAAAAGATGCTGGAACTTGGTCTCGATGAAATAAAGCGTTACATCAAAACAATCGGTTTATTTAATACCAAAGCTAAAAATATTATTAAAACTTGTCAGATATTAATTGATAAATATAACGGCGAGGTCCCCGAAAATCGCGAAGCCTTGGAATCATTACCCGGTGTAGGTCGTAAAACCGCCAATGTGGTATTAAACACCGCTTTCGGCTGGCCAACAATTGCTGTTGATACCCATATTTTCCGCGTTTGTAATCGCACAAATTTTGCACCAGGTAAGAATGTTATTGAAGTTGAACAAAAGTTGCTCACAGTAGTACCGACTGAATTTAAAGTGGATTGTCACCACTGGTTTATACTACACGGCCGTTACACATGTATTGCCAGAAAGCCACGCTGTGGCGCATGTATTATTGAAGATTTATGTGAATTTAACGACAAACAACACCCAACAACCTAATAATTAACAAATGGAATTTGCCAGACAAACTTTAAACACACCATTATTAAAGTGACAAATATTATTATTCTGCTTGCCCATAGCACTCAACTTGAGCAAAATGTGGGTAAATTTTAATTTAATGACATAAATACGGATAGTATGTTTCAAGATAACCCGCTGCTAGCGCAGCTAAAACAGCAATTACATGCCCAAACACCTCGTGTTGAAGGGATTGTTAAAAGTACAGAAAAAGGTTTTGGTTTTCTTGAGGTCGATGGAACGAAAACTTATTTCATTCCACCACCACAAATGAAAAAAGTAATGCATGGCGATCGGATCATCGCCACTATTCACACCAATAAAGATCGGGAAATGGCTGAACCAGAGCAATTAGTTGAACCCTTTCTCACCCGATTTGTAGGACGAATTCAAAAAAGAAATAATGATAACCGACTTTATGTCAAACCCGATCATCCAATTTTAAAAGAAAAGATTTTTTGTCGTCCGGCACAACATCTTAGTCATGACTTTGCGCACAATGATTGGGTAATAGCGGAGATTCGCCGTCATCCATTAAAAAATCAAGGCGGATTTCAAGCTGAAATTACCCAATATATTACTGATGGCGATGATCACTTCGCTCCTTGGTGGGTAACACTGAGTCGACACCAATTAGAGCGCGAAGCCCCAAAAATGCAAAGCTGCACAATTGAAGAACAGACATCAGAGCGCCAAGATCTTACTCATCTCAATTTTATTACTATTGATAGTGCCAGCACTGAAGATATGGATGATGCGCTTTATATAGAGCGGATTGATGATAATCAATTACGCCTTTTTGTTGCTATCGCTGATCCAACCACTTATATCCG
This sequence comes from Arsenophonus nasoniae DSM 15247, assembly GCF_000429565.1. GTDB lineage: Bacteria > Pseudomonadota > Gammaproteobacteria > Enterobacterales > Enterobacteriaceae > Arsenophonus > Arsenophonus nasoniae. The sequence continues at coordinate 58,111 of NZ_AUCC01000009.1, read as the reverse complement.
GCTAAATAGTGAATTAGATACCATAGCCCAACAACGTGGATATACCAATTACTTACCTGGCTTCAATATTCCGATGTTACCACGTGAATTATCGGATGATTTGTGCTCTCTACGCCCTAATGAGCGCCGCCCTGCGCTAGTCTGTCAATTTGATATCAAACAAGATGGACAATTAGCTGAAAATATTCAATTTTGCCTGGCCTGGATCGAATCAAAAAACAAGTTGGTATATGATGATGTTTCTGACTGGTTAGAACAGCAAGATAAATGGCAAGGCGAAAATGAAATAATCAAACAGCAAATATTATTGCTCAATGAAATGTGTGAAAAACGTTCTGCATGGCGCCAATCCCATGCATTGGTATTTAAAGATCGACCTGATTATCGCTTTGTACTTGATGAAAATGGTAATGTTATTAACATCTTGATCGAGAAACGCCGAATTGCTAATCGTATTGTCGAAGAAGCGATGATTGCCGCCAATCTTTGTGCAACAAAAGTATTAAAAGATAAATTAGGGATTGGTATTTTTAATGTTCATAATGGCTTTGACCCCAGCCAAATTGATAACGTTGTTGCCATTTTGCAAGAAAGTGATATCGAACAAAATGCAGAAACACTGTTAACCCTTGACGGATTTTGCCGTTTACGACGTTTATTAGATGACCAACCCACTAAATTTATAGATAGTAGAATACGCCGTTTTCAAGCTTTTGCTGAAATTAAAACCACACCGGCTGCCCATTATGGTTTAGGATTTGATGCCTATGCCACCTGGACATCTCCAATCCGTAAATATACCGATATCATCAACCATCGTTTATTAAAAGCCATAATAAATAATGAGCAGCATAATGTCACAAAACCTGCTGAAACTTTGATGGCAAAAATTACTGAACGTAAGCGTGCTAATCGTTTAGCTGAACGCGATGTGGGTGATTGGTTGTATGCGCGTTTTCTAAAACCTTTTGCTAAAACTAACACCATTTTTGCTGCTGAAATAACCGATATTACTCGAGGTGGGATCCGCATTCGCTTAACCGATAATGGCGCTAGTGCCTTTATTCCGGCACCTTTTATCCATCCCGTGCGAGAAGAAATACAGTGTAGTCAAGAAGCAGGCGCTATACTTATTAAAGGTATTGCTGTTTATAAACTTAACGATGTGATTAACGTTCAACTTGAAGAAGTTCGAATGGAAACCCGCAATATTATTGCACGACTTGTGGCTTAAGGACATTCGTCAGATAGCTTGTTGATAACGAGCTATCTGTACAGAATAGCGACTTTATTAATTTAGCTATTCCATTAATGGTTTGTCGACAATTCTGATTAAAAAAGTCGCTATCTGGGTTAATTTGAATTTAATATATCATATCAATAGGACAGAAGAATGAAGCGTTCAAAAAAACACGTATTGCTAATATTAATATCGGTCTTTTCCCTCATAACTATTACAGCCTGCTCTAATATGTCAACACGCGATAAAAATACCGCTATCGGTGCAGGCATTGGTGCAGTCGGTGGGGCTATTCTGACTGAAGGAAGTGGATTAGGCACGGTAGGTGGTGCGGCTATTGGTGGTGTAATTGGTCACCAAGTCGGTAAATAATTGTCGCGCTCAACAAACAACAATAAAGCCAGTTAATTATCTGGCTTTATTTATCAATAGGATTAACCACCGGCCAGCTTAACTTTCATTTCCTTAGCTTCTAATAATTGCTTGATAAGCTCCCGTTTGTCACCCTGAATCTCAATATTACCCTCTTTAATTGAGCCACCTGAACCACATTTTTTCTTTAACTCAGCAGCAAGCAAGATTAATTCATCTTTATTCAAACCCAAGCCGGTAATAACACAAACCCCTTTACCCTTTCGCCCTGAGCTTTCACGTCTGATGCGAATAATACCATCGCCTTTTGTCGGTGATAATTTTTTTTCTGTTTCGACGATTCTGCCACTTTCTGTCGAATAAACTAAACGCGAGTCACTCATTTTATCCATCCAATAGAACGATTAATTTGGCTCAGAGTTAACGCTGGATCCGCGCTATGAGTAATTGGACGACCAATAACCATATAATCAACACCAACATTAATAGCCTGCTCTGGTGTCATTATTCGCCGCTGATCACTCGCTTGTGCACCAGTAGGACGGATCCCCGGTGTAACTAATAAAAAATCATTACCGCAAGCGGATTTCAGTGTTAAAGCTTCGTGAGCTGAACAGACAACACCATCTACCCCACACTGGTTGACTAATTTTGCTAGCTGCAAAGCGCGATCAGCCGGTGTTTGTTTAATACCAATCTGTTGGAGATCCATTTGTTCCATACTGGTTAATACAGTCACCGCAATCAATAGAGGTGCATCTTTACCATATTCAATTAATGCTTCTTTAGCGGCCATCATCATTCTAGCACCACCACAAGCATGCACATTAACCATCCAAACACCTATTTCTGCAGCAGCTTTAACGGCCTGTGCAACGGTATTCGGAATATCATGAAATTTCAAATCCAAAAAAACTTGAAACCCTCGGCTATGTAGAGTTTGAATAAATTGTGGTCCATATAAAGTAAACATCTGCATACCCACTTTTAGGCGGCAATCCTGCGGGCTAATATTATCAACAAAAGATAATGCCTTGGTTAGATCATGATAATCTAATGCAACAATAACGGGGGAATTAGTAGAGACGGAAAGTTTATTTTGCGTACGGGCGATCATTTTTAACCTTTTTAAATTTAATAAATGCAATATCAGTTACGTTGTCACTGACCATCAAGGCCTTTTATTGGTTTGATCGTATCCCAAGAGCGGCATGAAGGACAATACCAATATAAAGAATGGGTAGTAAAACCACATTTACGACAACGGTAATCAGGTTTTGAACGAATCTGCTCACCAACCATATTGCGCAATAATTCCAAACTCTCTTTTGCTCTACCTTCTTCTGCGTCTGCTAAATGATAATCGATCAATTTATAAAACAATCGCATCGTTGGATGACGTTCTAGCTGCTGTTTAATAAATATTTGTGCTTTTTCCGTCCCTTTTCTTTTTTCAATTATTTCCGCCAGATAAAGCTGTGCAGTTGCCCCACAATCGCCGGCAACACATTGCTGGATATAAGCTTCCCAATCATTCCAAGTCGCTAAATGATAATAACATTCATAAAGCATGGCTAAAGTGTCACTGACTAAATCTCTATCTTGGTCAAAAACTTGCTTAAGTATTGAAATTGCTTTTTCATATTCACCACGAGCGATATGAATGCGTCCTTTCATAATAGAAACTCGCGCACCATTTTTATTTGCTTGGGCAGCTTTATTGAGTAAAAGAAATGCCCCATCTAAATTGTCACTACTCAATTCCATGAGCGCAAGTTCGCAATAAAAATGAGCAATTTCTTCTTTTAGTTGAGGATTGCCCATTTTGACTAATTTTTCAGCAACATCGATTGCTTTATGCCAATCGCTCGTTGCTTGATAAATGGCAAGTAAAGATTGGAGTGCACTAAAGCGAAAATCTTGCTCATCAACAAGCTGTAAGAAAATATTTCTTGCGCGATCATAAACCCCAGCTGCAAAATAATCACGTCCAAGCTGCTGTGTGGCTAGTAGTTTCTGCTCAAATGATAATGAGTTACTTTCAAATAATGATTGATGAATACGAATCGCACGCTCAATCTCACCTCTTGAACGAAAAAGGTTGCCTAATGTTAGATGAGCTTCAAACGCCGAACTATCTTCTTTAAGCATATCTAAAAACAGATCAACGGCTTTATCTTGTTGATTAGATAGTAAAAAATTGACCCCAGCCACATACTCACGGGATAAACGATCAGCACTTTGCTGTTTATCATGTTGAGCACTTCTGCGTCCCATATACCAACCATAGGCAGCGGCAATAGGCAGTAGCAGAAACAGCAGCTCTAACATAAAAAATTACCTTTTTTCATTTGTAACAAGCGCCACTTTAGTGTCATGTTCACTTAGCGGTGATTCAACTAATTGACTTTCTAGTCGTTTAATTTTACGTCTTGCATTCGATAATGAAATTAATGCCTTAGCGTAAAATACCCCGCAAATAAGCCAACCCAATACGAATCCAACCGCAAAAAGGATTGCTAGTAATGTTGATATTGGATAGTCACCTTTGGCAATCAAATAATTAAATGTTATTATCTGATTATTGCTTGAGCCAAGTGTCACGGAAACAATAAAAATGGCTATAGCAAGTAATAAAATTAAAAAATATTTCACATTTTTTCCTATTATTGCTTAATGATAGAAAAGTGGTTAAATCACTTTTCTTTTGTTAACTTAACATTTGATAACCCAATAAAGAAAGAGAATTATATCAACACTCACCTTTTTATTTAAATAAACATTTCAATGGTAGATAACAGAATGCGTTATCACAAAAAATTATCTAAATCATGTTAATAGTACAAAATTATTTTAATGAAAAATCCCTGCTTGGATTTATCCCGTTCAACGAAATACTAGTGTTGCTGGCTATTTTTTTCAATAAGTGAATAAACATTCAGATCATTGATTGAGATTAGTACCCCATTTCAATCACAAAACTTCAATCTAAATTGATAAGCAAAATGTGCTTATAATTAAAATAGTTAATTTTTTAATAATCATATTGTAGTAATATGAACATAATCTTATCTGCTGATGATATCTACTAGCCTAGTAAAATATATAGGTGAAAAATAAATTGATAACTATATTTAACTATTTTTTAACGCATTTTTCCTTAATTTTAAATCCAGAGTTTTATTCATTATGTATAACACTATGCAGCTAAAACGTATAGCTGAAGCCAAGCTACCCACTCCTTTTGGTGAGTTTCTCCTCGTCGGTTTTGAAGAAATTGTTAATGGTAATAATCATATAGCACTTATTTATGGTGATATTACTGATGGAAAACCCGTTCTTTCCCGTATCCACTCGGAATGTCTAACCGGTGATGCCTTATTTAGTTTACGTTGTGATTGTGGGTTTCAGCTAGAAGCAGCACTTAAACAAATTGCACTAGAGGGACGCGGAGTACTACTTTACCATCGTCAAGAAGGGCGTAATATCGGATTATTGAATAAAATACGCGCCTATTCGCTGCAAGATCAAGGTCTGGATACTGTTGAAGCTAATTTAAAACTCGGCTTTAAACCCGATGAACGTGATTTTACTATCTGTGCAGACATGTATAAATTACTTGCCATTAATGAAGTAAAATTACTAACGAATAATCCTAAAAAACTAGAAATTATGAAAGAAGCCGGAATTAATGTCGTAGAACGCGTTCCGCTTATTGTTGGCCGTAATCCTAAAAATAGCGACTATCTCAATGTAAAAGCCAGCAAATTAGGCCATATTCTATCTGATGATGACAAAAAATAATCAACCAATTATTATCAAAAACTGTCTGTTTTTTACAGAGCAGTTTTTGATGGTTTAAATACATTTATTTTACCATTTGACGAATAACATAATGAAGAATACCGCCATGACGAAAGTATTCTAATTCAGTCATCGTATCAATTCGGCAACGCATAGCCATTGTCATTATCTGACCATTTTTATCAGTAATAGTGACTGTAATCATCTCGCCTAGGGTAATTGATTGCAAGCCGGCAATGTCAATTATCTCATCACCAGTCAATTTTAACGTTTTACGATTTACATTAGCCGGAAATTCTAATGGTAAAACCCCCATCCCAATCAAATTAGAGCGATGGATTCGTTCATAAGATTCAGCAATAACTACCCTTATTCCTAGTAGTAGTGTTCCTTTAGCCGCCCAGTCACGACTGGAGCCGGAGCCATACTCTTTACCAGCAATAATAGCTAACGGTATCTTATTTTGCTGATATTGCATAGCGGCGTCATAGATAGCTAGCTGAGTCTGTGTGGGGATATAGCGAGTAAATCCTCCTTCAACACCAGGCAGCATTTCATTACGAATACGTATATTGGCAAATGTACCTCGCATCATAACTTCATGATTACCTCGTCTTGAACCATACGAATTGAAATCTTTTGCTTGAACGCCATGTGATTGTAAGTAATGACCAGCGGGACTATCCGCTTTAATATTGCCGGCGGGTGAAATATGATCGGTGGTAACAGAATCGCCTAAAATAGCCAAAATATGGGCACCATGAATATCAGTAATCGGCGCTGGTACTAGCTGCATATCATCAAAGAAAGGTGGATTACGAATATAAGTTGAATCAGGCTGCCATGAATAAGTGGCTGAACTTTTTACCTCAAGTGCCTGCCATGCTTCATCGCCATCAAAAACCGCATTATATTCCTTATGGAACATGTCAGATTTTACCAATTGTACAGCATTAGCAATTTCCTGACTCGTTGGCCAAATATCTTTTAGCAATACATCGTTACCATTCTTATCTTGCCCTAACGGCTCATCAGCAAGATTGATTTGCATATTACCTGCCAAAGCATAAGCAACCACTAAAGGTGGTGAAGCTAACCAGTTAGTTTTTACTAATGGATGGATCCGACCTTCAAAATTTCGATTACCTGATAGCACCGCACCGACAGTAAGATCATTTTTCTTGATTGCCTCTTCTATTGGCGACGGTAGTGGGCCTGAATTGCCAATACAAGTGGTACAGCCATAGCCGACTAGGTTGAAACCTAACTGATTTAAGTAATCAGTCAATCCGGCTTTAGCTAAATAATCAGTAACCACTTTTGAGCCTGGCGCTAACGAAGATTTTACCCAAGGCTTACGCTCTAAACCTTTTTCAACCGCTTTTTTGGCTAATAATCCTGCTGCCATTAAAACACTTGGGTTTGAAGTATTAGTACAGGAAGTGATTGCTGCAATAACAACCGCTCCTTCTTGCAATTGAAAATTTTTACCCGCATAACTGACCAAGGGCGCATGCTGTTTGGTTGATTTATTTAATTCAAGATCAACGGAATTTTTAAACGCATGCGGAACCTGACTCAATTCAACCCGATCTTGCGGGCGTTTTGGCCCAGCCAGACTTGCTTCAACCGAGGCTAAATCTAAAGTTAACGTACTGGTAAAAATAGGCTCTTCGCCGGGATGGCGCCATAATCCTTGTGTTTTAGTATAATTTTCAACTAAAGCAATTTCATCTTCCGAACGTCCGGTTAATCGCATATAACTTAACGTGATTTCATCAACGGGGAAAAAAACACATGTAGCACCATATTCAGGTGACATATTGGCAATAGTAGCGCGATCCGCGAGTGGTAAATCGGCCAAACCATCACCATAAAATTCAACAAATTTCCCCACTACACCATGTTTACGCAGCATTTGCGTCACTGTCAAAACTAAGTCGGTAGCAGTGATCCCTTCTTTGAGTTTACCTGTTAATTTGAAACCAACTACATCAGGAATAAGCATCGAAATCGGTTGGCCCAACATCGCGGCTTCAGCTTCAATACCGCCTACCCCCCAACCTAAGACCCCCAAACCATTGATCATCGTGGTATGAGAATCAGTACCAACCAATGTATCTGGATAAGCGAACAATTTCCCGTCTCGTTCTTCATACCACACTGCCTTACCTAAATACTCAAGATTTACCTGATGACAAATACCTGTTCCAGGCGGCACAACCCTAAAACGATTAAATGCTTTTTGTCCCCAACGTAAAAATAGGTAACGTTCATGATTGCGTTGCATTTCAAATTTTACGTTATCAGTAAAGGCTTGTGGGGTAGCAAATTCATCAACCATAACCGAATGGTCAATAATTAAATCGACAGGTGTGAGTGGATTTACCTTATTAACCTCACCCCCTAATCGTTGCACAGCTTCACGCATTGCAGCAAGATCAACAACTGCTGGCACACCGGTAAAATCCTGCATCAAAACTCGGGCCGGTTGATAGGCAATTTCACGCTCAGCATGCCCGATATGCTGCCAATCAACCATCGCCTGTAAATCTTTTAATACGACAGATTTTCCATCAAGATGGCGCAGCAAATTTTCAAACAGTACTTTAAGTGATTTTGGTAGATTCGAAATATCACCTAACTGTTTTGCTGCTTTAGACAAGCTAAAATATTCATAGTGTTTACTTCCAGCGGAGAGTGTGGATGCACAGTCCGTTCTTAGACTTAACGACATAACTCCTCCTTTTTTTATTTTTTATCTAACTAGCAAAGGTGACGCATCTTATAAAGATATTATATTAGAAATATTTTTCGGTTAAGTAACACATAATGATCATTAAATATGATTTTGTTCAAAATAAACAAAAAAATATTAACGATAAATAGCGCTAGCTTGATATAAAATTAATGCATAAGAAAAAATATAAAATAAAAAATGATTAATAGGAATAAATGCCAATTTTTACTAAAATTATATTGTTGGTAATTGAATCTCTTTAAACATCTCTTCGATTTCTTCATTTGAACGCAAAGAAATCGCTTTATCAACAACATCAGGTGTTAAATGTGGTGCAAAACGCCAAATAAAATCATACATATAACTACGTAAAAAACTATTACGATGAAAACCTATTTTTGTGGTGCTATAGCTAAACTTATCCCGCATATCAATAATAACTAAGTCTTGATCCAGACTAGGATCAACTGCCATGCTAGCAATAATTCCTATACCTAATCCTAATCTTACATAAGTTTTAATAACATCAGCATCTGTGGCGGTAAAAATAATCTTCGCCTGTAAACCTGCCTTTAAAAAAGCCTCATCCAACTCAGAACGACCGGTAAAACCATGGGTATAAGTCACAATCGGGTATTGAGCTAGCTCATTAATAGTAATATTTTTCTTGCTCACCAAAGGATGATCTGCTTTAACGACAACCGAACGATTCCAATGATAACAAGGTAACATCACTAAATCTTTGTAAAGATGCAAAGCTTCAGTTGCAATAGCAAAGTCGCTATTTCCTTTACTGACATCTTCCGCAATTTGGATTGGCGAGCCCTGGCTCATATGTAAGGAAACTTGTGGATAGTGTTCGATAAATTGCTTTATCACTGGAGGAAGAGCATATCTTGCTTGAGTATGTGTGGTAGCAATCGCCAATATGCCTCGATCAGGGTAAGTATGCTCACCAACGACTGCTCGAATAGCGTTCATTTTCGTCATCACTTCTCGAGCAATTTTTATCACTTCCTTTCCGGCAGGAGTAACATGCGTTAAATGTTTACCACTACGACCAAAAATTTGCACTCCCAGCTCATCTTCAAGCATACGAACCTGCTTGCTTATACCTGGTTGTGATGTATATAACCCTTCAGCTGTTGATGAAACATTTAAATTATGATTTTCAATCTCTACAATGTAACGTAATTGCTGTAATTTCATCTTATTCAGCGTCCTTATAAATTGAATAAAGGATTAATTATTTAATAACTTATAGTAAGTATATTATAACAAAAAGAAATATAAGTGTTATTTATTATAATCAATAATATATGTGGTTGTGAATATAACAACAAATAAATTACAAATAAAATATTATTTATATAATTAACTTATTTTACCAACAATTAATTATATATTTATTAGTTATAATGAATATAAATTTTGACAAGATTTATTAATTGATTGAATGTTAAAAATAAAAAACCAAACAAAGTCATTCTCTATTACTAAAGATTTCCTAAACTAACTTTGCATGGCTTAAAAATAAATTAATTATTTAATAATACCGCAAACAACCCTTAAACCACCACCACCTAATGTTACTGGATGATCTGAATAATTATCGCCACCTCCATGGATCATTAATGCTCTATTCTTAATTTGACTTATCAATTTTAAACGCGGCGCTAAAATAGCATAATCAGCACTACCATTTGTGTTAACGACTAAACCCGGTAAATCACCTAAATGCCCGCTACTATTATATGGACCTTCATGTTTAGCCGTTTTATTGGGATCAAAATGGCCACCCGCTTTTCCTGCTGCTATTAGCTTTCCCTCTTTTTGCAAAGCATTACAATTAGGATGTTCATGAATATGAAAACCATGTATTCCTGGCACTAATCCTTGTAATTGCGGAGTAAACAATAAACCAAACTTCGTTTCCTTGATGGTAATTTTACCCACGGATTGACCGTTATTGTTTGCAGTAACTATCTGCATTGGGACTGTAATTGTATTGGCTAGCGAAGTTGCAGTAAAAAAAGCGCCCACAACCAGTAACATTTTTAATTTCATAGATATTAATCCTTGTTATGATTTGAAATACCGAGGATAAGTAAACTAAAAATTAGGCTACTGAAATCAGTAGCCTTGTTTAATTATAGGAAGCAGATAACTTTTTATTTGTTTTTTTCTATCCATTTACCATCAATATAAAATGCACTCCAGCCAGTCGCTTTACCATTTTTTTCTGAGGAAATATATTGTTGTTTGGTCTTACGACTAAATCTAACAATTGTTTTATTACCCTCAGGATCTACCAGTGGCGCTAAGGTTAAATAACTAAATTTGACGGGCAAACGATCTTTAAAACGCACCAACTCTTCAACCAATGGTGCGCGAGTCTCTCTTGATTTTGGAAAAGTGTTAGCAGCCAAAAATATTCCCGCCGCTCCGTCTCTTAATACAAAGTAAGCATCCGATTTTTCACAAACTAATTCTGGCAGTGGAATAGGATCTTCTTTAGGCGGAGCCACTTCACCACTCTTTAAAATCTTACGAGTATTTTTACAAGCGTCATTCGTGCATCCCATATATTTGCCAAAGCGTCCCATTTTCAGATGCATTTCTGAGCCACATTTATCGCATTCAATAACTGGTCCATCATAGCCTTTAAGACGAAATTCACCTTCTTCAACTTCATAACCATTACATACTGGATTATTACCACATACATGTAATTTACGTTTATTGTCAATAAGGTAACTATCCATTGCGGTGCCGCATTTAGGACATCTCCGGCGGGCTCGCAAAGCATGTGTTTCTACATCCTCTTCTTCTCCTACCAGAATATTTGATAATTCATCTTCTGGAATTAAATTAATTGTTTTTTTGCAACACTCTTTTGCTGGTAAGCTATAACCAGAACATCCAAGAAAAACACCCGTAGAAGCAGTTCTAATTCCCATTTTTCGGTGACAGTCGGGACATTCAATCGATGTTAATACCATCGGATTGGGTCGCATACCGCCTTCTTCAGGTGCCTTGTTGGCGCTTTCAAGCTGCTTAGTAAAAGCAGCAAAAAATTCATCTAAAACACGCTTCCACTCAATACGATCTTCTGCTATTAAGTCAAGCTGATCTTCCATGCGAGCAGTAAAATCATAGTCCATCAATTCACTAAAATTTTCATCTAATCGATCAGTAACTATTTCACCTATTTTTTCTGCATAAAAACGGCGATTTTCAACTTTTACATAGCCACGATCTTGGATAGTTGAAATTATAACCGGATAGGTTGATGGCCGGCCAATTCCACGCTTTTCTAGTTCTCTAACCAGTGAAGCTTCGCTAAAACGCGCAGGAGGTTTAGTAAAATGTTGGCTGGGAGACAATTTATCCAATTCAAGCTGATTACCAACTTTAACCATTGATAATATTTTATCTTCATCACCTTTGCGTAATGCAGGCATAACTTTGGTCCAGCCATCAAAACGTAAAATACGCCCTTTAGCCTTCAACTCAAAATCTCCAGCTTTAACGGTTAATGTTGTTGAATCAAATTCTGCCGGTGTCATCTGACAAGCAACAAATTGGTTCCAAATTAGCTGATATAATTTTTTAGCATCCGCCTCCATCTCTTTTAGCGCGTCAATATCAATGTCAATATTAGAAGGACGAATAGCTTCATGTGCCTCTTGAGAACTTTTTTGATTGGTATAGACATTTGCCTGTTTAGGTAGATATTTTTTGCCAAATTTATGCTCAATATAATCGCGAGCCATAGTTAACGCATCCTGACTTAAGTTAGTCGAGTCAGTACGCATATAGGTAATATAGCCTGCTTCATAAAGCCGCTGTGCCAACATCATGGTTTTCTTAACACCAAAGCCTAGACGTGTGCTTGCTGCTTGTTGCAACGTTGAGGTAATAAAGGGAGCGCTAGGTTTACTAATTGTGGGTCGATCTTCGCGATCTACTACCTGGTAGTGTGCATCTTTTAATAATGCAACAGCAGCATCAATTTGTGCTTTGGTGACGGGTTTAAACGGCTTACCCTTTTCGTGCGTGACCTCCAGTCGAATTAATGCCGTATCAACGGTAAGTAATTCGGCATGGAGCTGCCAATATTCTTGTGGAACAAATGCTTTAATTTCTCGTTCTCGTTCAACAATCAGACGCACAGCGACTGATTGAACACGACCAGCAGAAAGACCACGAGCAATTTTTTTCCATAATAAAGGTGAAACCATGTAACCAACAACCCGATCTAAAAAACGCCGAGCTTGTTGAGCATTAACACGATCAATATTTAATTCACCGGGTTTATCAAAAGCCTGCTTAATCGCATTTTTAGTAATTTCATTAAAAACTACTCGACTAAAGCGTTGATTATCGCCGCCAATCACTTCTCGCAAATGCCAGGCAATCGCTTCCCCCTCACGATCGAGATCCGTTGCTAGATAGATATGTTCAGCGTCAGAAGCGAGCGATCTTAATTCAGCAACGACTTTTTCTTTGCCAGGTAAAATTTGATAATTAGCTTTCCACCCATGATATGGGTCAACTCCCATTCGATTTACAAGCGCCTCATGTTCATCTTTTTTTACTTTTTTAACCTTATTGGCTGAGTTTGTATTCTTTTGTGAGCTGGAACCACCACTTTTTGGCAAATCACGTATATGCCCTACGCTGCTTTTAACAACGTAGTTGCTACCAAGATATTTATTAATCGTCTTAGCTTTTGCCGGGGACTCCACAATAACAAGAGCTTTACCCATAGTTATCTTTACCTAAAATATTGTCTAAGCGTACTGGCTTTCCAGCCAGATGAAATGAAATCTCTTTTTATATTGCGTCAGATTTACAATATATCAACTTTTTTTTGCTTAAATACTTTGCCATAAAGATAAAAACCTTTGTTAATTCATACTGTAATCAGATTCAATAATACAATTTTGTCAGTAAAAGCATGACAAAAGTAAAGCATAGTAAGTAATAAAAAGCCTACACTCTACCTGATAAAAAATGATGCGCAACCACTTATTTTATTCACTGCTATTCTTATAACACCAAAAATTACTTCAATAAGTTATGAATACATTATAAAAAAAATCAATAAAATTATATAAAAAGTATCAGAAACCTAGTTCAAACAGATAAATAAATAAATTTTTAGAAAGAAATTAATTTCCAAATAAAATAGCTTAATGATGGTATATAAAATTATTTATTATGTTTTTAAGTAATTAATTAATATTTTATTTGCAATAGAATAATTAAATTTTAACCATCATGTTATAAAAATACCGGCTGAAAACGCCGGTATTTATTTCTTATTCTTAATTCAAAATAGTGGTTTCTGTCCTCTTTGCCACCAGCGTATTAACAACTTATCTGCATTTTCTATCATGCTGCCCATTAAGCGATCAACAAAACGTTTTGCAGGCGTATAAGTCACTGCAATAATTTCTCGGGCTTCAATTTGATTAATGATAATGTCATCACTAACGCCTATCTCATCAATTAAGCCTTTTTCCTTCGCTTGGACACCATACCAATGCTCACCGGTTGCCACCGCATTGATATCAAGGGCTGGGCGTTTTTGATGCACAAAATCTTTAAATAATTGATGTGCTTCATTTAAATCTTGTACAAACTTCTTGCGTCCCTGCTCGGTATTTTCACCTAACAACGTTAGTGTGCGTTTATATTCTCCAGCGGTATGCAATTCTACATCAATATCCTTTTTCTTCAGTAATCGATGAAAATTGGGTACTTGAGCAACCACACCGATAGAGCCAATAATGGCAAAAGGAGCCGCCACAATATGATCGGCAACACAAGCCATCATATAACCACCGCTTGCTGCTACTTTATCCACCGAAACAATTAATTTCAGGCCTTTTTCTCGTAAACGGTTTAGTTGAGAGGCAGCTAAACCATAGCCGTGCACAACACCACCTGGACTTTCAAGCCTCAATAAAACCTCATCTTTGTTATCAGCAATTGATAGAATTGCAGTAATTTCCTCACGTAGTGCATTGACTTCCAGGGCATTCATGCTGCCTTTAAAATCAATTACAAAAAGACAAGGTTTTTTTAGCGTTGTTTGACCAACTTTCGCATCCGCTTTCTGCTTTTTTTCTTCAATTTTTCGTTGTTTCTTATAGGTTTTTAACCAAACTTTATATTCGGCATCACTCATCTTAACCTGTTGCATTTCACGCTGACGTTCGCGATAAGCTTCACTTAAATCAATAAGTTTTAAATCACCTTTTTTGTTCTGTTTACGCAGCGCAAAACTAAAAATAACCATTGAAATCAATATAATAGCGATAACAACTGTAACTATTTTAGCAACAAATAATCCATACGATGAAAGAAATTCCACAATTTTATCCTTATTTACAGAATATAAACAATGGGAGTATTGTAACTAAAAACTTGATAAAGTGCTTATAACTCTCATTAATAAATTTGAATAATCAAAAGTAGGAAAATATCATGTTACATTACCAAGCTAAAGCTGATCTACTTAACCAAAAAAACATTCTAATTACAGGCGCAGGCGATGGCATTGGACGTGAAGCAGCATTAACTTATTCATCTTATGGCGCCAATCTTATTTTAGTCGGTAGAACACTGGCAAAACTAGAACACGTTAAACAGGAAATTATTTCTAATAGCAAATTTATACCTTCAGTTTCTATTTATCCCCTTGATTTGTTAACAATAACCGAATCACAATGCCATGAATTAGCAACCGATATTAATCAAAATTATACCTATCTTGATGGTGTATTACATAATGCAAGCATATTAGGAAAAATTGCACCGATTATTGATCAACCCATAAAACTCTGGCACGACGTTATGCAAGTAAACGTTAATGCAACTTTCATGCTAACACAAGCGCTGCTACCACTGCTTTTACAAGCACCAAATAGTTCCTTAATATTTACTACATCAAGCGTTGGCAGACGAGGGCGAGCTAATTGGGGGGCCTACTCGGTTTCCAAATTCGCAACGGAAGGTCTAATGCAGGTATTATCTGATGAATATAAAGAGACTAACTTACGGGTTAATTGCATTAATCCCGGAGGAACAAGAACGCAAATGAGAGCAGACGCGTTTCCCTCAGAGGATCCTATGAAGCTAAAGACCCCGCAAGAAATTATGCCGCTATATCTTTATCTTATGGGAGAAGACAGTATCAAGGAATCAGGCATAAGTTTCGATGCACAGCCAAATCGTAAACCAGGCGTTGCCTATTATAATATTGGCGTATAAAAGCGAAAAGCAAAAAAATTGATAATGAGTAATGTCACTAATTATCAAACAAAGTCATTACTCAATTAGTGAGCTTTGTAGGTATTTGCTGGGCGACGCTTTAATATCCCTGCATTAAAAATCATATTTGTTTGATTAATAAAAGCAGAATATTCATCACGATCATGCTTATTCTGCCCCAAATGAAAAGTGCTATACACTTTCGCCATATTGTAAAGATATTGATAATATTCTTCATAAAGTTGCGCTTTAGACTCTACATTACTGATGTTTTTAAAATTATCAACAATTTCAACAATTTTATTAGCATAAGATTGTAAAGAATAATTATTAAAATGTGCAATTGGAAGTGCATATTCAAATGAATGAGTTACCGTATTTTGTTCGTTTAGGCCTTTATCAACAATTTGAATATTATTAACTTTTGAACCGACTACTGACAAAAAATCAATAAACTCCTCTTTAGTGAAACATTTTGTTTCCACATGACTATATGATTGTTTGCTTTTATTTAAGGCTAAAACATTCAGAAAGGATGCGCCTATAGGGTAATCACATTTAAAAACATTATTATCAATAAGTAAGGCATTACTACTTAATATTGGACCCTTTACTTTTATTCCCTCAACAACAATTTGATTATACTTTAAAGAAAGCAATTGGTTAGAAATGATTTCTTTGAAAACCGAGCTGTAAGCATAATAATATTGTTGGGTAGGATTAATAATTCCACCCTGGTTACCAGGGTAAATGATAAATTCAGTTTTTTCGCCAATAGGATATTCAATCGTATGCTTGCCCGATGCTAAATCAACTTGTTTAATCTCTCCTTGAACAAGTTTAACAGGATGATTATCAATCTTAAAATAAAGTGCATCCTTGTTATTATGACTTATGTAAAATTTCCCATCAGCTGAATTGGTTAATTGTCGTTCATCACAACTTGCTAACAGCAATACAAATAAGCTGTTAGCGATAATTTGCCAAAATCGTGGCATATAAAATTTCAACCCTCTAATCAAGTTAACCTAATGAAAGCAGCTTATTTTGAGGTTCTTCTCAATTAAATTAAAAGTATTTATATAGCACTATTTTTATCTATTAAACAAATATTAGGTAGCTAAATTAGACTCTAATATTACCTTTAATTTTATATTATACTTTACGCGCAGGCTTATTATGCCCCTTAGCCGCTCCAGTAGCTCGTTTATTTGCTACCCGCATCGAAGAAACTTGAGTATGGCGTTTTACAGCACGACGGATCTGATTTGCTTTAATACGACGTCTATCTTGCTCAACTGCTATCTTACTGGCTGTTTCATCACTAAGACCAACCAGTTGACGCAAATAATTAATCTGTACTAAACCTAATTCCGTCCATCCTCCTCTGGGTAATCCTTTTGGTAAATAAATATCACCATAACGAACACGGATCAAACGGCTGACTTGAATACCTACGGCTTCCCATAAACGCCTTACTTCACGATTACGGCCTTCAGTTAAAGTAACATTAAACCATTGATTCATGCCTTCTCCGCCACGAAACTTTAAGGTCTTAAAACTAGCTTCACCATCTTCCAGCTGAACACCTTTGGTCAATTGACGAATTTTAGCATCGTTAATTTCACCAAAAACACGAACCGCATATTCACGTTCAACCTCATGACGTGGATGCATCAAACGATTAGCCAGTTCTCCATCTGTGGTAAATAATAATAAACCACACGTATTGACATCTAAGCGCCCTATCGCAATCCAGCGCGAACCTGTTAATTTTGGTAAGCGATCAAATACGGTTGGACGTCCTTCTGGATCATGATGAGTACATAGCTCACCTTCTGGCTTATAATAAGCTAATATCCGACAAATGCTTTTCTCTGCTTCCTTGATCCGCAACAGATGACCATCTAAGCGAATTTTGGTGTTAGCCTTAACTTCTATTCGGTCACCCAACGTCGCTAATTGACCATCAACACTGATCCTGCCAGATTGAATAAAACTTTCTATTTCCCTGCGCGAACCATAACCACAACGTGCAAGAACTTTTTGTAACTTTTCACTTTTCTGCTTTTTAACGCTCATAGCGTAAACCTCTTGTGTCACCTTCACAGGCGTCATAATCATAAAAATAACTTAAAAAAATAAACTGTGATTATTATACACAGTTTTTCTAATATCCTCACCCGTACTTTTTTTATTCAAACGGCGTTAGGCTGCCCATTCCAACCCGAATAATATTTGGGGTACTCTCCGTTAAATCAACAACCGTGGTTGATTTTTCACTTAAATAACCGCCATTTATAATCAAATCAACTTGTTCACCAATTAAACTTTCGATCTCCTCGGCTGAAGATTGGGCAAAATCATCACCTGGCAATATTAAGCTAGTCGATAGTAAAGGTTCGCCTATTCCGTTAAGCAGATCTTTTGCAATTGGATTACTAGGTAAACGTATCCCTATTGTCTTACGTTTTTTATTCATAATCCGACGTGGAACTTCTTTTGTTGCGCGTAAGATAAAAGTGTAATGACCGGGTGTACTATTTTTAATCATTCGAAATACAGGATTATCAAGATAAGCATATTCAGCTATTTCGGATAAATTACGACACATCAAGGTAAAATTGTGACGAGAATCCAATTGACGTAAGCGACAAATTTGCGTAAGAGCGTTTTTATTATCTAACTTACAGCCAATTGCATAACCAGAATCAGTTGGATAAACAATAATACCGCCTTTGTTTAATATATTTACACATTGGCTAATTAAGCGAGGTTGCGGATTTTGTGGGTGAATTTGCAAAGATTGTCCCATGAATGATCTCTATATAATTAAACTTGAAAATTAAGTTATCAATATAAATAAAGCGCTTACTATATAATATCTAAACTAGTATGATAATTGCCTATTTTCATCGCCACATTTGCCAAACGGGAACAACACCTGCTGGTAGCCAAAGATTTCTACCTAGCTCAGTCCAAGCACAAGGACGATGAAAATCAGAACCAACCGAAGCATATAAACCATGTAGTTTAGCTAATTCAGTTAAATTTTTTCGTTCATCAGGCGACTGCTGGCATTGAGCAATTTCAATTGCATCACCTTGTTGCTGTTTAAAATATAAAACTAACCTTTTTTGCCATTTTGCTGATAGTGAGTAACGACCAGGATGTGCTAAGACGGCAACGCCACCCGCTTGATGAATAACTTCTATTGCCTCATCAAGCTCACACCAATCAGCGGGAACATAACCAGGTTTACCGCGCGTTAAATATTTTTTAAAAACATGACCGATACTTTTTTGTTTAGCATAATCCATGATGTAACGAGCAAAATGGCTACGTGTTACCTGCCCCCCTGCTGCATAGGCTTTAGCATTTAACCAAGCATCAGGAATACCGAATTTTTCTAATTTATCGCCAATTTTTTCCCCACGTTGATTACGTCTTGCCGTTTGCATTGCAAGTAAATGTTTAAGACAGCTTGCATCCAGATTAATATTAAGACCTAAAATATGAATTTCAATCTTTTGCCAAAGCGTGGAAATTTCTACACCAGTAATTAATGTTAGCGGCTTATTTTTTTCATCAATATATTGCCATGCCGGCAAAATTCCATTTACCGTATCATGATCAGTGATCGCTAATACATCAACCCCCATTAATACTGCTCTATCAACTAACTCTACGGGTGTAAGATCACCATCAGAAGCTTTTGTATGACTATGTAGATCATAAATAACAGATAGCGTCTCATTGTTTTGTACCAAAGTTTTACCCTCATTTTACTGCTAACAATTATAGAAAAAATTCATTGTGTGGCATAAATCACTTGACACAACCCTAATGATCTAGTTTACTAGTGCAGTGGATGGCAATATAGCTAATCTATCATGACACATTGCGAGGAAGAACAAAAATGACATTGGTATTTTTTATCATCGCTAAAGTTCGTTGGTGGCGCAATTCCCTTAAATGGGTGGTTTCTTCTTGTGCGTGAATAAATAACGCAACACCAGATCGAAACCCGCCATGAAGCGGGTTTTTTTATAGCCAATGAATATAAATATGAAAGGCAATTAATATGGAAAACATAGCGGTCAATCAAACAACTTTTCGCATATTAGAGAATAGGATTAATTATCAGCCTGAACCTTGTCTGTTGTTTCATCATTTATGCAACAATCGCCCTGGCACTTTATTATTAGAATCTGCTGCCGTTAATAATAAGCAAAATCTACAAAGTATCTTGATTGTTAATAGTACATTACGAATTACCTCCAACCAACAGCAAGTTACTTTTACCTCTCTAAGCACAAATGGAAATGCGCTATTAAGCTATATCGACATCGCATTACCGAGTGAATTAGAAAAGATCGTGTCTGATGGTCAATTAATCGTTAATTATCCGCAAATTGAACCCCATCTTGACGAAGATAGCCGATTAAAAGCAACTTCATCTTTTGATGCCTTACGTTTGATTCATCATTTAGCCAAACAAAACACCATTGATGCAGAAAAAATTCTATTAGCAGGCTTATTCTCCTACGATTTAGTGGCTCATTTTGAAAATTTACCACCTGTAGCAAAATCAAATCGTTGTCCGGATTACTGTCTCTATTTAGCTGAACATTATCTTGTCATCGATCATCAACAACAATCTGCAAAACTCATAAGCTGCCAATTTTCAGCAAAACAATCTATTGCTAATACGCTTTTTAACCGTCATCAAGCAATTATTACCGCAACTCAGCAACCATTATTTTCCTTACCTATTGGCGCTGAGGTATCAACATCTTTAATAGTCAATAAAAACGATAGCGAATATAGCGGGATGGTTGAAAAATTAAAAAAATACATCTATCAAGGTGATATTTTTCAAGTAGTACCTTCACGTAAATTTATGTTGCCATGTACCGCACCATTAAGTGCCTATCAACGCCTTACAATACAAAATCCCAGTCCTTACATGTTTTATATGCAAGATCAGGAATTTACTCTATTTGGCGCATCGCCTGAAAGCGCACTTAAGTATGATGCCAAAAATCGGCAAATTGAACTATATCCAATCGCCGGAACTCGGCCAAGAGGACGCAATGGGTTAGGCGAAATAGATGCTGATCTAGACAGTAAAATTGAACTTGCGCTGCGAACCGATCAGAAAGAACTCGCTGAACATATTATGTTAGTTGATTTGGCTCGTAATGACTTAGCGCGTATTTGTCAGCCTGGTAGTCGATATGTTGCCAAGTTAACTGCTGTTGATCGTTATTCCCATGTTATGCACCTTGTTTCTCGGGTGGTTGGCAAACTAAGGACTGATCTGGATGTATTACATGCTTATCAAGCCTGTATGAATATGGGGACTTTAACCGGCGCGCCTAAAATCAAAGCAATGACACTTATTGCTGACTATGAAAAAGAGAATCGGGGCAGCTATGGTGGCTCAATTGGCTATTTCAAGGGCAATGGGGATTTTGATACCTGTATTGTTATTCGTGCCGCTTATATAGAAGATGGCATTGCCACTGTTCAAGTCGGCGCTGGCGTGGTATTAGATTCGGATCCGCAATCTGAAACGGACGAGACGCGCAATAAAGCTCAGGCGGTTATCAACGCCATTATGCAATCTCATCAAACTCTAGAGGTATGCTAATGGCTAATATTTTACTACTTGATAATATTGATTCTTTTACTTATAACTTGGTCGATCAATTAAGAGTATTAGGTCATAAAGTCACTATCTATCGCAATTCACTGCCTAAATCCATCATTGAACAGCAGCTTAAAAGAATGTCTTCGCCGGTACTGATACTCTCACCCGGCCCCGGTAAACCAGCTGATGCTGGCTGTATGCCTAAACTGCTGCCATCAGTACTTGGTAAAATTCCAGTAATTGGTATTTGCCTTGGCCATCAAGCCATTATTGAAGCTTATGGCGGAAAAGTTTCATCTGCGAAAGAGATCATACATGGCAAATCATCTTTCGCCACGCATGATAACCAATTTATGTTCCGTCATCTAACAAATCCACTACCAATTGCACGGTACCATTCTCTGATTGGTGAAAAAATTCCTACTGATTTGATCATTAATGCTCACTGCCAAGGTGCAGTAATGGCCATACGTCATAGCCAACATAAAGCCTGCGGATTTCAATTCCATCCTGAATCGATTTTAACTCCAGAGGGAACCCCTTTATTAAGCCAAACCCTATTATGGGCATTAAATTAAGGAGCAGCAAAATGCAATTTATCTTGGATAAATTATTTAATGCACAAGTACTTACTCAACAAGAAAGTCATTTACTTTTCAGTATTATGATGCGAGGTGAATTAACGGAGTCTCAACTAGCGGGTGCATTGATTAGCATGAAAATGCGGGGAGAAGAGCCTAATGAAATTGTTGGTGCCGCGTTAGCTTGTTTAGAAAACGCGCAACCTTTTCCTCGACCTAATTACGATTTCTGCGATATCGTGGGTACTGGCGGTGATCACAGTAATAGTATCAATATTTCCACTGCCAGTGCTTTTGTTGCCGCCGAGTGTGGTTTAAAAGTAGCTAAACATGGCAATCGTAGTATATCAAGTCGTACGGGGTCATCTGATTTACTGGCATCTTTTGGCATTCCGCTCGATATGACACCAAGCTCTGCACGACGTGCTTTAGATGAGATTGGTATATGTTTTTTATTCGCGCCACAATATCACCAGGGATTTAGCCATGCCGCCCCGATACGTAGTCAATTAAAAACTCGCACTCTTTTTAATATTCTTGGCCCGCTAATTAATCCGGCTAAACCGCCAATTTCACTTATTGGTGTTTATGACCCTAGGCTTATTATACCTATTGCTAAGACTCTGCAATTAATAGGATATAAACGAGCAGCCGTTGTACACAGCGGTGGAATAGACGAAGTCGCATTACATGGGCCTATTCAAGTCGCCGAATTAAATCAGAATGAAATTTTAACTTACCAACTCACTGCGCAAGATTTTGGTTTACCAAGCTATTGTTTGTCAGAATTGATTGGCGGTTCCGTTGATAAAAATCATCAACTTATTACCACGTTGTTACAGGGTCATGGAAAAGCCGCCCATACCTGCACTGTGGCTGCCAATGTTGCATTACTGATGAAGCTTAATAACCATGAAGATCTAAAAACCAATACCGACTTTGCTCTACAGGTTATTCGTAGCGGCAAAGCCTATCAACGGCTAACCGCGCTAGCAAATAGGAGGAAGTTTCATTAATGCAAGCGACTATTTTACAAAAAATTGTTGCTGATAAAGTGACCTATCTAGCAGCAAGAAAATTAAAGCAACCATTAGCTAGCTTTATTGCGCAAGTTAAATCCAGTGAGCGCAATTTTTTTGCTGCTCTTGCACAAACCAAGTTGGCATTTATTCTAGAATGTAAAAAAGCTTCACCATCGAAAGGCATTATTCGTCATCACTTTGATCCGGTGCAAATTGCTAAAGATTACCAAAATTATGCGACAGCAATATCAGTATTGACGGATGAAAAATATTTTCACGGCAGTTTTGACTATTTACGCTTGGTGAGTAACACTGTGCCACAACCGATTTTGTGCAAAGACTTCATTATTGATCCCTACCAAATCTATTTAGCTCGCTTTTACCAGGCAGACGCTATTTTATTAATGCTATCTATATTAGATAATCAGACCTATTTATCTTTAGCCGCCCTGGCAGATAAGTTAAAGATGGGCATTCTCACTGAAGTGAGTAACGAACAAGAATTAAAGCGGGCGATTAGGTTAAAAGCTAACATTGTCGGTATCAATAATCGTGATCTTCACGATCTGTCAACGGATTTAAATCGCACTAAACAATTTGCGCCACAATTAGCCGCCAAAACATTAGTTATTAGTGAATCAGGTATTCATAACCACCAACAAATCCGTCAATTGAGCAAACAAGTTGATGGTTTTTTGATCGGCAGCGCATTAATGGGTGAGGAAAACTTAATGTTAGCTATCCGGCGGCTAATTATTGGTGACAATAAAGTCTGTGGCCTCACTCGCCCACAAGATGCACAATGTGCTTATCAAGTCGGGGCGATTTATGGTGGTTTGATCTTTGCAGATAAATCACCGCGAAAAGTAACCCTTCAGCAAGCCCAAACCATTATAAAGGCAGCCCCTCTTAACTATGTTGGCGTTTTTCAACATCAAGCTAACTCATTTATTGCTGAAATCAGTCATAAACTGAGCTTATTTGCCGTCCAGCTACATGGTGATAAAACTGCTGCTGATCTTCAACAACTGCGTACCTTATTACCAGCAAATTGTGAAATATGGCAAGCAGTAAATATGAGCAAAACAGCAATTAGTTTCAACTTAAACAATATCGATCGTTATCTACTTGATCACGGTGAAGGTGGCACAGGTAAAACCTTTGATTGGTCAAAACTCCCCTTAGATCATCTTGAGCAAATTATGTTAGCTGGTGGACTGAATGCCAACAACTGCCAACAAGCGGCGGCGTTAGGCTGTAGAGGTCTTGATTTCAATTCTGGTGCTGAACACCAGCCGGGCATAAAAAGTTGCCATAAGTTACAGATTATTTTTGAAAAATTGTTTAATTATTTATAAGCGTAACAATTAATGCTTAGATTAGTGGAATAAATTAATGAAGAAATTCAATCCCTACTTTGGCCAATTTGGTGGCCAATATGTGCCAGAGATTCTTATTCCTGCACTTAACGAACTTGAACAGGCTTTTATCGAAGCACTGGAAGATAATAACTTTCAACAACAGTTTAACGATCTATTACAAAATTACGCTGGCCGCCCCACTGCCTTAACGCTGTGTCGCAATTTAACTCTGGGGACTAAAACTAAACTTTATCTAAAACGAGAAGATCTATTGCATGGTGGTGCCCATAAGACAAATCAAGTATTAGGCCAAGCTTTATTGGCAAAAAGGATGGGCAAAACTGAGATTATTGCTGAAACCGGAGCCGGACAACATGGCGTGGCCACAGCCCTAGCCTGTGCATTATTAGGGCTAAAATGTCGTATTTATATGGGGGAAAAAGATATCCAACGCCAATCACCTAATGTATTTCGTATGAAATTGATGGGAGCAACCGTTATTGCGGTAAATAATGGTTCAGCTAGCTTAAAAGATGCTTGCAATGAAGCATTGAGAGATTGGTCAGGCAGCTATCACCAAGCACACTATTTACTTGGCACCGCTGCCGGGCCTCATCCCTATCCTACGCTGGTACGAGAGTTTCAACGTATGATTGGTGATGAAGCTAAAGCACAAATTTTAGCCAAAGAAGGACGATTACCCGATGCGGTAATCGCTTGTGTCGGTGGTGGCTCTAATGCCATTGGCTTATTCACAGCTTTTAAACCTGAGCAAAATGTGCGTTTAATTGGGGTTGAGCCGGCCGGGTTGGGTATTGACACCGGCTCTCATGGTGCAGCGTTAAAGCATGGACAGCTTGGCATCTTCTTTGGCATGAAATCGCCTATCATCCAAACCGATGAAGGACAAATTAAAGAGTCTTATTCTATCTCAGCTGGACTCGATTTTCCCTCTGTAGGACCTGAGCATGCTTATTTAAATAGTATTGGCCGAGCTGATTATGTCTCGATTACCGATGATGAAGCATTAGCTGCATTTAAAAAATTATCCACTCATGAGGGTATTATTCCAGCCTTGGAATCGTCACACGCCCTGGCTTATGCCTTGAAAATGATCAAGGCAGCCCCAGAAAAAGAACAATTACTAATTGTTAATCTCTCCGGCCGTGGCGACAAAGATATTTATACTGTACATCCTATTTTGCAAGCCAAAGGAGAGATCTAATGGAGCGTTATCAGCAATTATTTAAGCACTTACATGATAAAAATCAGGGAGCATTCGTTCCATTTGTCACCTTAGGCGATCCTAATGCCGAACTATCGCTAAAAATTATTGATACATTAATTGAAGCACAAGCCGATGCGTTAGAGATTGGTATTCCTTTTTCTGATCCTCTAGCTGATGGTCCAACTATTCAAAAGGCGAATTTACGCGCCCTTAATGCCAACATTACGCCAACCCGTTGTTTTGAACTATTATCACAGATTCGTGAAAAGCACCCTTTGGTTCCTATTGGCCTATTAGTTTATGCTAATCTGGTTTTTAGTAATGGCATTGATAACTTTTATGCCAAATGTCAGCATAGCGGCATCGACTCCGTTTTAATCGCTGATGTGCCCATGAATGAGTCCGACCCCTTTCGTATTTCGGCACTGCGACACAATATTGCACCGATATTTATTTGTCCGCCTAATGCAGATGAGCAGCTTTTACGCAAAATTGCTTTATATGGTCGTGGCTATACTTACTTACTCTCGCGTTCAGGTGTAACGGGCACAGAAAAAAAAGCCAATATTCCTGTTAGCCATTTACTCACCAAATTACAAGACTATCATGCCGCCCCGCCCCTCTTGGGTTTTGGTATTGCTGAAGCGAAACAAGTCACTGATGCAATCAAAAATGGTGTAGCTGGTGCAATATCTGGTTCAGCCGTGGTTAAATTAATTGAAACTTATCATCAACAACCTGATGCATTATTGACCAAATTAAAACAGTTTGTTTCACAGATGAAAATGGCTACC
The DNA here is from genome assembly GCF_000429565.1 of Arsenophonus nasoniae DSM 15247. GTDB lineage: Bacteria > Pseudomonadota > Gammaproteobacteria > Enterobacterales > Enterobacteriaceae > Arsenophonus > Arsenophonus nasoniae. The sequence goes on along the minus strand of NZ_AUCC01000009.1, from coordinate 32,029 downwards.
CACAAATAGACATTTCAAAACGATTTGAACAAAGACTGGATAGCCTAGTTATTTTTACAATTACTAATTTTCGATTCTAATAAGCAATTGTAACTAACGTGTCGCTACGAGTGCCAGCTATTCATTTGTAATTTATCCCTATTTCATCAATAATCAGTATATTGACTGCAATGAAAATACTCATTTAGCATTCATAAAAGATAAATAAAAATAACCCTCGTATTGATGGAGAATTGAATAATGAAATATCTTAAATCAATGACAGCGCTTTGTACCGTGTTATTTATGGCATTATTCCTTTCTGCTTGTGCTCCAACAGCAAAAACAGAAGGAACTGGTGGATATATCGATGACACCGTTATTACAACTAAAGTGAAGACGGCATTATTGGCAGAAAAAAACCTGAAATCAACCCAAATCAATGTTGAAACTTTTAAAGGACGTGTGCAATTGAGTGGCTTTGTTAGTTCGCGTGCCGACGCACGACGCACAACGTGCAGTGCAAGTAACACAAGGTGTAGCAGGTGTGCAGTCAGTTATCGATTCGATGAAAATACGATGATTGTTTTAGCCTTCAGCCCCTATTGGGGCTGAGATAAATATAATTTGCCATCCTTACCCCCTCTAATTAGATAATAAAACAATCACTTTTCATTACCAAATGATTATAATATATCAATTATTTAACTGAATAATTATATTGCTATATCCAAAATTACTATAATATAAATATAATTCTTTTTTAATATTTTATCCTTACTTATAGAATAACCACAAAATTTACTGATATCGCAATAGCTTTACCATAGAAAAGCTATACGCTCTCGTCACGGTCAGTTACACTATGCAACGAGAATATGATGATAAAAACCAGTTATAGGAGCAGTTTTCATGTCCATTACGGCCAACTCACTTATCAGCGATAGCTTTAATTTTTTTAAAAATCAGCTGAGCGGCCTTTTTATCCTGTCATTCATTTCAGCTACCATCAGTCTAATACTCTATTATTTTCTGGTACCTATCGATGAAATGGTAACTATTGTTAAAACCCTAGGTGGTCAAAATGACTCAACTTCACTTTTAACCTGGGTAAGCCAACTATCCGATGAAGAAAAAGCGATAATGATGAGAGTTTCACTACTCTCATTGACTGCAGTTTTTATCGGATTAATATTATTAATTTCTTCAGTAGTTACTTATTTGTCAGAACTTAGTACTGGCAATAGCATCAGTGCATTGCAGGCTTTTATACTTTCGTTACGTATATTACCTAGCATGTTAATTTTGCTAGTTATATGCACTATTATCATTTATTTTGGTTTTATGCTATCCATACTACCGGGTGTCATTTTAGCTATCGGTTTTTCCTTATCACCCATTATTTTAATCACCAGTAAAAACATCATGCCGCTACGCGCTATTAGTCAAAGTTGGAAAATAGCCTTTCGTCATTGGTGGTTAATTCTATCAATTTTATTACTTTGGTTAGCATTACAAATGTTACTTACTATGCTACTTGGACAATTTCGTTTTTTGCCGGGTATGGTGAATAATATTATTTCTTTTACATTAAATAATTTACTTACCTCTTTTACTTTGATTTATTTTTTCCGTCTCTACATGTTAATCGGAAAAACAACAAATTAAGCAGATAAAAATACCACGGTTATTATTTGCCATTTGATACCGTGGTAAGGTTTTATTATCAACTTAAAAAAATAATCATCTATCGTCGAACTAATATTCTGGCTCAAATTTCATTTAATTCATAATAACCAGCTAATTACTTCAATAGCTTAACTCGTGAATTTCATTGCTCAGAAGATAATTTTATCGATAAAAATTTACGCCTACTAACCGTGTAACATTTTATCAAATAAGGTAATATAATATAAAACAAATTGGCAATATGATATTTTATAATTTATTCGAAAAGGATCAGGACAAGCGCCCTTATGAGACAACTATTAGATTTTATTCCTCTCATTGTTTTCTTTATTGTATATAAAAAAGTAGATATTTTTTACGCATCTGGCGCATTGATGGTTGCAACCGCTTTATCTATGCTGGCCATCTATCTTATCTATAAAAAAATTGAGAAAAGTTCGTTAATTACTTTAGTAATCGTGATAATTTTTGGCGGATTGACGTTGATTTTCCATAGTGATCTTTTTATTAAATGGAAAGTGACGGTTATTTACGCTATTTTTTCATTAGCATTATTAGTCAGCCAGTATTTTACCCAAAAACCATTAATTCAAAGAATGCTGGGTAAAGAGATCCATTTAGCTAATGAAATTTGGTATAAATTAAATCTGTCATGGGCCATCTTTTTTGCCATCTGTGCGCTGGTTAATATTTATGTTGCCTTTTGGCTACCTCAGGACATCTGGGTTAATTTTAAAGTTTTTGGTTTGACTGCAGTCACGCTAATATTTACAATACTTAGTATGGTGTATATCTATAAACATCTTCCTAAAGAACAAAAGTAATCGATATGATAATAAAGTATACCTATTTCCAATAGGTATATTGTGGCAAATAACAGAAGTAAATTTTTCATGACACAACAACAATTACCACAAGGGGAATTAGTTCTCCGTACATTAGCAATGCCTGCCGATACAAATGCTAACGGTGATATATTTGGCGGGTGGCTAATGTCGCAAATGGATATTGGCGGCGCAATTCTAGCTAAAGAAATCGCACTTGGTCGTGTTGTTACGGTGGCCGTCAATGGGATTACGTTCCAAAAACCAGTCTCAGTCGGCGATGTGATATGTTGTTATGCTCATTGCATTAAAACAGGTAACACTTCTATCACCATAAATATTGAAGTTTGGGTCAAAAAAGTTGCTAGTGAACCAGTAGGCCAACATTATCGAGCTACAGAAGCCATTTTTACTTATGTCGCCGTTAATGAGGATAACTCTCCCCGTTGCTTACCTGAAGATAAACGTCATTACCAATTACCTACCTCCGATAACGTAACTTCCTCTTGATCAGTTTTAACAGGCCAATTTATTTTGACCTTCAAGCAAATTTTATAATTAAACCACTCTAAGAAAGATTAATTGAACCATCAATTTTAAAAAGGAATGTCTTTTTTAATCCCTTAGCCGGAATTTTTTCATAGTACCAACGATTCATCGCGCGTTTAACTTCACGTTCGAACATACCTCTAGGTGATGAATCAATCACTTCTAAATTCACGACTCTGCCATTTTCATCAATATCATATTGAACATTTACGTAACCTTCTTTACCGAGTTTACGAGCGCGATCGGGATAATCGGGATGTTGAATTCTCAATGCCTTAGGTCCTTCTATAGCAAATGGTGGCGAAGCCATTTGGCTAGCCTGCTGATTGTTATTAACACCAATATTATCATCGCTTATATTAGCTTGTTGTTGATTTGACTGTTCGACAATGGTTTTTTTAATTTGGCGTTCTACTAACTGCTTAGATTTAGAATTTTGTTTAACAATCGACTTTTTCTGCATGACCTTCTTTTTCACTGGTAATGCCAATTTGGGTTCAACATCAGACTCTATTTTAGGCTTTATAGCCCCTTCTGGTTTATTATCAGCGATCTTTACCGACTGGCTAATACCATCTGGTGCAGCCAAGGTAACCATAGATACTGACATAGATTTAGCTGTCGAAGCCGATAACATAGGCTGCAATAAAAGCCAAGATACTGCTAACGAAGCATGTAGAAATAATGATAAAGCAATAAATGATGCCGAACGGATCCAACGCATGAGAAAATTCTTTCTTAAATTAAGCAAATAAATAAGTTGCATTCTAAATGCAAATAGCAATCATATTCAATAAGGATAGTCTGCTAAGATTAAAAAAGTATCTAGCGGTGGATAAAATTAGGCAGTGATCGAATTTTTAATTAACGACATCAACATAAAAAATCATAAAAATTCACCAATTATTAATGTATTTGTTCATTTAGTAATAACCGAACTTAACATTTGTTGTATAAAATACTAACTGACTCGTTGATTTGACAAATTATTGTCCATGCACGCAGCCAAAAAAATATAAAAATAATTAAAATATTCATAAAATACATTAAATTACTCTCACGTATGCTAAAAATGATACTTTTAATATTCATAACAAATTTTATTTTGCTATAGTGAATAACCAGATAATTAAGAGTATTTAACTAACTCTATGATAGGAACATCTTTGCCTATGGCAACTGTCTATATATTATTGAACTGGGCTTTACTTTTTTTGTACTGGCTAATGATAGCCACGGTTACTATACGCATTTTATTAAAACGACGTCCGGTTACTTCGGCCCTGACCTGGCTATTGATTATTTATATTATTCCACTAGTTGGCGTTATTGCATATCTGGCTTTTGGTGAGTTACACCTTGGCAAACGACGAGTAATGAAAGCAAAGAGGATGTGGCCTTCAGTTGAAACCTGGCTTGAAAAACTCAAACAATCAAAACATATTTTTTGTAAAAGTAACAGCCGAGTGGCTGAACCTTTATTTGAACTCTGCGAAAAAAGACAAGGAATTGGCGGCGTTAAAGGTAATAAAATTCAACTTTTAACCAATTATCAAGACGCTTTGACTACTATCATACGTGATATTAACGCAGCCCATTACAATATCGAGATGGTATTTTATATTTGGCAAGACGGAGGATTAGTTGATGAAGTTACGCAAGCCCTGATTAATGCGGCAAAGCGTGGTGTAAAATGCCGAATTATGATTGATTCTGCCGGTAGCTGGTCTTTTTTTCATAGCCATCAACCGAAAAAAATGCGAGAAGCTGGAATAGAATTAATAGAATCATTAAAAGTAAATTTATTTCGCTTTTTTCTTCGTCGCATGGATCTGCGCCAACATCGAAAAATAATCATTATTGATAATTATATTTCCTATGTTGGTAGTATGAATATGGTTGATCCTCGCTTTTTTAAGCAAAATGCTGGTGTAGGGCAATGGGTAGATATCGTCGTCCGGATGGAAGGACCTGTCTCAACAACACTTGGCATTGTATATGCGTTTGATTGGGAAATTGAAACAGGTCAACGCATTCTTCCTCCCCCTCCCGATACCAATATTATGCCATTTGAACAAGCAAGTGGTCATACGACCCAAGTCATTGCTTCAGGGCCCGGTTTCCCGGAAGAATTAATTCAACAATCTTTAATAACCGCTATTTTTTCTGCACGTAAGCAGTTGATCCTAACCACCCCTTACTTTGTTCCCAGTGATGATCTAATTCATGCTATTTGCACTGCAGCAATGCGGGGTGTAGAAGTATTAATGGTCATCCCTAATCGAAATAATTCTTTTTTAGTTCGGTGGGCAAGCCGGGCATTCTATTCGGAATTATTAGAAGCCGGTGTTAAAATTTATCAATTTAACGATGGGCTTTTACACACTAAAAGCCTATCAATTGATGGTGAGTTAAGCCTAATCGGTTCGGTTAATTTAGACATGAGAAGCCTTTGGCTTAATTTTGAAATTACTGTTGTTATTGATGATAAAAGTTTTGGTAACGATTTAATATTAGTTCAATACGATTACATTGCTCGCTCTACGCCTTTGATACAGAAGAATTGGAATAAACGCCCGTTATGGAACCGTGTTATCGAACGTATTTGCTATTTTTTTAGTCCGTTATTGTAATTTTATTATAAAATGATAAGACACAAAAAATTATTTCTGTTAAAAAGCGAATACCAATAAATCAACCAATAGCATTTTTCATAATAATCCGGTAATGATATTCATATATACATCTTAGTTAGAAAAATAAGGCTAATTTTTCATAAATTATGGTGCACACAGTTAACTGGCTAATTAATTCATTTTGCAAATAGCCAGCATAACTTACATCTACAAGAGTTATAATCAAATTGATTACTAACAAAAAAATGTTTTAATTTTAAAACATTAATCACCAAATTAGACATAAATTAAAATTGATATGGTTATCTTAGCAAACGCGTGTTTTTTTAATCTATCGAAATTAGTTTTATAGTGGATTAATAATCCATAAAATTTACAACCATTAGAGAAATAAAATTATTAATATTTGGTTTTATAACAATATCAAATCAATATCCCAGAATTTAGTGAATAAATCATAAATATCACTGTGTTATCATGTTATTGTGGGTTTAAAGTAATCCGGGAAAAACTGATTTAGTCCCTGTGATGATGAACTCAATTCCAAGTGACATTAATAGTAACCCCATAATACGAGTAATAACATTAATGCCCGTTTGTCCTAAATACTTAACTAGAATTGTTGCTGAGCGAAAAAGATACAAGTTAACGATAGACCAACTAAATTTTGCCATCCCAACCAGCGAGAAGACCAGACAATACATGAACTGATTGCTCCAGGCCCAGCCATTAATGGAAGTGCTAAAGGAACAACACCAATGCTATCACGAATAACACTTTCTGATTTTTCTTGTTTATTCTGCTTATCTTCACCTATTCGACCACTAATCATAGACATAGCAATGGCCGCAATAACTATTCCACCAGCGATACGAAAAGAATCGATAAAAATACCAAATAATTTAAAAAAAACCTCACCCACCAATAACGAAATACATAAAATAATTGCCACAGAAAAATTAGCTACTAAATTAGTTCGATTTCTTTCTGTCACAGATTGATAATTAGTCATACTAATAAATACAGGCAAAATTCCTATCGGATTAACTAACGCAAAAAGCCCCAAAAAAAACTTAATATAATTAGGCAGATCCAGTAAAGTACCAACCACAATTGTATCCCTCACTCAAATATTAATGCTTCGCTAAAAATTAATTATTCATAACAAATAATATTTAGCTTATGCAGGAAAAACACTTTATCTTAGCGTAGCATACTAATCTAGCTAAAATTTAAAAACTAAATCCAATAACAAAATAAGTTTCTAAATTAGATGCTATACGAAATTTTGCTAACTTAACTTTCGCTATTTACTTATATTGCTAATTGAAATTATCCTTATATAACTTATTACTGAATTGATTCAGTATGCACTTTTTTTGATAAAGATCACTTTAGCGCTATTTATAAATGGTAAGCTATATATCTATTGAGTACTCATAAATATAATGAGCGTTTTTATTTATTTTTATAATGGAATTTTTTAAGTCAATTAGCTTACAAAAAACTAATCAGCACTTATATAATATGTCACATCATATTTAATTATATTGCTCCTAATCTAGGCTAATTGACTAAAAAAATTTAACATTTATTAGGAGTAACCATTATGTCTGTAACTAATGTTACTGAACTCAATGAACTTGTTGCGCGTGTCAAAAAAGCGCAACAAGAATTTGCCAATTTTAACCAGGCTCAAGTTGATAAAATTTTTCGTGCCGCTGCTCTTGCAGCTGCTGATTCCCGCATCCCTTTAGCAAAATTAGCAGTTGAAGAATCAGGCATGGGAATTATAGAGGATAAAGTGATTAAAAATCATTTTGCCTCAGAATATATTTACAACGCCTATAAAGATGAGAAAACTTGTGGCGTGCTGTCAGAAGATCTTACTTTTGGAACTATAACAATCGCTGAACCTATTGGTTTAATTTGTGGTATTGTTCCAACAACTAATCCTACTTCAACAGCCATTTTTAAATCTTTAATTAGTCTAAAAACGCGTAACGGTATTATTTTTTCCCCCCACCCTCGTGCAAAAAAAGCCACTAACAAGGCCGCCAAAATTGTTTTACAAGCTGCTGTTGCTGCAGGGGCACCAAAAGATATCATTGGCTGGATTGATGAACCTTCCGTCGAACTTTCAAATGCGTTGATGCATCACCCCGATGTTAATCTTATCTTAGCAACCGGTGGTCCAGGTATGGTGAAAGCAGCCTATAGCTCAGGAAAACCTGCCATCGGTGTAGGCGCGGGGAATACACCTGTAGTTATTGACAGCTCTGCCGACATTAAACGTGCAGTTGCTTCAATTTTAATGTCAAAAACTTTTGATAATGGGGTTATTTGCGCCTCAGAGCAATCTGTTATCATTGTGGACGAAATTTACAATCAAGTACGCGAACGTTTTGTCACTCATGGTGGCTACTTATTAAAAGGTAAAGAGCTTAAAGCAGTACAAAATATTATTTTAAAAAATGGTAATTTAAATGCCGCTATTGTTGGTCAACCTGCGGTAAAAATTGCTGAACTAGCCGGCATAAAAGTGCCCCTAAACACTAAAATTTTAATCGGGGAAGTAAAAGCCACAGATGAGAGTGAACCTTTTGCCCACGAAAAACTCTCACCATTACTTGCCATGTACCATAGTAAAGATTTTGCTGATGCCGTTGGAAAGGCAGAAAAATTGGTTGAGATGGGAGGCATTGGTCATACTTCTTGTCTTTATACCGATCAGGACAATCAAACTGAACGAGTTAATTATTTCGGCGAAAAAATGAAAACCGCACGCATCTTAATTAATACTCCTGCATCTCAAGGTGGGATTGGTGATCTTTATAATTTTAAATTAGCTCCTTCATTAACATTAGGATGCGGCTCCTGGGGTGGAAATTCTATTTCTGAAAACGTGGGACCTAAGCACCTAATTAATACTAAAACGGTAGCGAAAAGAGCAGAAAATATGTTGTGGCATAAACTGCCTAATTCTATCTATTTTCGTCGTGGTTGCCTACCAATCGCGCTGGAAGAAATTGCTACGGACGGGGCTAAGCGAGCTTTTATTGTTACTGACAGTTACTTATTCAATAATGGTTATGTTGATGAAGTCGTTAAAGTATTAAAAGCTTATAATGTAGAAACTGAAGTCTTTTTTGAAGTTGAAGCTGATCCAACGCTGAGCATTGTTCGTAAAGGTGCCGCTTTAATGCATACCTTTAAACCAGACGTGATTATCGCATTAGGTGGCGGGTCTCCTATGGATGCAGCTAAAATCATGTGGGTAATGTATGAACATCCTGAAACCCATTTTGAAGAGCTTGCTTTACGCTTTATGGATATTCGCAAACGGATTCATAAGTTCCCTAAAATGGGTGTTAAAGCCAAAATGGTCGCTATCACCACTACATCAGGTACGGGCTCTGAAGTCACACCGTTTGCTGTTGTTACTGATGATGATACTGGTCAAAAATATCCTTTAGCTGATTATGCAATTACGCCAAATATGGCAATTGTTGATGCAAATCTGGTCATGCATATGCCTAAATCACTTACTGCATTTGGTGGACTCGATGCGATTGTCCATGCATTAGAAGCCTATGTTTCAGTTCTTGCAAGTGAATACTCTGATGGACAAGCTTTGCAAGCTTTAACGCTGTTAAAAGAATATTTGCCAGCAAGTTATCTAAATGGGTCAAAGGATCCGATTGCCCGTGAACGAGTGCATAATGCAGCAACCATCGCTGGTATTGCCTTTGCTAATGCCTTTTTAGGGGTTTGCCACTCAATGGCTCATAAATTAGGCTCCGAATTCCATTTACCCCATGGCTTAGCTAATGCGCTGCTAATTGAAAATATCATTCGCTATAACGCTAATGATATTCCAACGAAACAAACAGCATTCAGCCAATATGATCGCCCTCAAGCTCGTCGTCGCTATGGTGAAATTGCTGATCATTTAGGGCTAACCTCACCGGGTGATCGTACAGCCAATAAAATTGAAAAACTCCTTAATTGGTTAGCAACACTTAAAACTGTGCTCGGCATTCCTAAATCTATTCGTGAAGCTGGGGTAGCAGAAAAGGATTTCTTAGCTAAAGTTGATAAGTTATCTGAAGATGCCTTTGATGATCAATGTACCGGTGCGAACCCTCGCTTTCCTTTGATCGCTGAACTAAAACAAATTATGTTGGATTCTTACTATGGTAATATTTTTACCGAAGAGAAAAATATATTTCTGCCGGCAGAGGAAAAAAGTCATCGAGTAAAAGAATCTATTTAATAGACATTTTATTTGTAACCATTTATTTAATAATTAGCACTGAAAATATATTCGGTGCTTTTTTAATCTCAAAATATTTTATCAATCCTTATTTAAAAATAATTTAAAACCAAAATAGTTATTATAGGTAATTAATTTTCATATAAGAGTAATAAGCGAATAAAGGAAGTTAAAAATTATTTAAATGGAACAACTGAAAAAGGTTTTTCACCCGCCTCAATACTTTTAGTGTGCTTAATTGCATCCATATAATGTCTACGACAAACTGAAATATATTTCTCATTGCCGCCAATTTCAATCTGCTCTCCTTGATAGACAGCAAGTCCATTATCATCTAATCGCAAAACCCTACTTGCTTTGCGCACACAATAACAAATAGTTTTTAGTTCAATAAGCTTATCTGCCCATGCTAACAGATAGTGAGTACCAATAAATAACTCACCACAAAAATCTGTTCTTAATCCATAACACAGAACCGGTATGTTGGTATAATCAACAATTTCACAAAGCTGAGTAACTTGTTCTTTAGTTAAAAACTGACACTCATCAACGAGTACACAATGAATTTTTTGAGAACTATTTTTTTCTTTTATTAATCTCCCCATATCTGTCTGTTGCGAAAATAATATTGCATCTGCAACTAAACCAATTCGGGACGTTACTTTACCTTGAACAAATCGGGTATCAATCTCAGCGGTGAAAATAAGCGTATTCATCCCCCGTTCATTATAATTGTATGAAGACTGAAGTAGTGAAGTTGATTTACCCGCATTCATTGCTGAATAATAGAAATAAAGCTGAGCCATTAGCCCTTTCCTCTTAGCTATTTAGACAAACGTTTTGAAAGTTTACCACATACATTATCAAACATTATCAAACATTATTCTTCATTTCATTTGATTATAAATATTGATAACTAACATAACAGATTTTTTTGTAATGTTTATAGTTATGAAAAAGTCAGTATATTTTAAATGCCATTCTCTACAAACAACAGCTTTATTTTAACAAAGTATGTGATAAGAAAAGATTATTAATAGCTAACATTCATCATAAAACTTAGATACCTAGTAGTAATAACTCAACAAAAGCTTAATAAGCAAACTCTTTTACACATATTAAGTTAAAATTTAGTTTATGTTACATACCATAAAGTTGAATAAAAATAAAAAACATCGTCTTTACATATGAATGAAATTCAAATATAAAAGCATTACTATCATTTTCGTATAGATTTTTAAGTATGCTCGGTATCTAATATAAGATATATAATATTTTCCAGTAAAAGCTTATATTGCTTTTGCAAAGAAGTTTAAGTTTAAAAAAACAATAAATTTAACCTTATTTTGTAACTTCACTATTGCAGAAAATAAAATAGCATTCTATTATTAGTAGACATCAGCCAACATTCATTTTAATTCGAGACCAGGATAATGAGCGATTCATTGAAATATTTTAAATCATTAAATAACATTCGTACCTTACGTGCTATAGCAAGAGAATTGTCGTTAGAAATATTGCAAGAAATATTCGATAAATTCAAGACAGTTGTTGAAGAACGAATCGAATATGAAAAACAAGAGAGAGCACAATTAGAAGTTCATAGTCAAAAAATTGCAAAATATATTAAATTACTTGAAGGAGAAGGACTCAGTCTAGATGATCTAGTAACTGCAAAGGCTCCGGCAAAAACATCTAGCCGTACTAAACGTGCTGCAAGACCAGCTAAATATCAATATAAAGATGAAAATGGTGAAATTAAAACTTGGACCGGTCAAGGTCGTACACCAGCAGTCATTAAAAAAGCAATGGAACAAAAAGGTAAAAAATTAGACGATTTTTTAATCTAAATGTTCTTTCTCTACTTTAAAAATACCCTTTATATAAAGGGTATTTTTATTACACATATTATTAACATTTCTCATACAATAAATAAGCGTCTTTAATAAACACTAATAAATATCAAAGAGTAAAAATCCCTGCTCGATAAGATAACATTAATAATACTTAAATACATTTACCTACAAGCCACTTTTCACAAATAGCTACCTATATTTTCTCTTAATAAAGATACCAATATCAAAATGTAAAACTTCGATTAATATAAATATTTTGTTATCAACGATACATCATGTTATGTAAATTTTTGTCATCTAAACATTCCAAATTATTCCTACAAGAAATAGTATCGTTGATTTTTATTGTCATAAACTCATGCATTCAATGTTCATTATTAGACTACTCTATATTTATTTTGTTAGCTAGGTTGTTAAATTTCATTCTATTCATTATGAAAAAATTTACTATAGAAATAATAAACAGATTACCTTATAAACAAAAAAATAAACAGCTAATCTGATGCATGCTAAATCAATTAAATATAATTACTATACTTTTTTATCATAATTATGATAAGTGTTAGTGTAAATATTAATGATAAAAATGCGCTCACTTACGTAAGAAAATTTAACCAGTTGCCAAAACAATATATTAACAGCCAAAATCAAACTATTATTATTTGAAATAGTATGTAATATCTCGATTTATACAACATGCTACCCTGCTTATAAAATCAATAAATCTCATTTTAATTTCATGCATAAATAAAACTTGTTAAAATAAACTTAAAATAACAAACAAGCAATATTTTATAAAAAAATCATATAGACTTTTTATTGATTTAATCCAAATTTATTGATGATTAGCAATCTAAGATATTTTTTTTATCCATGCAGAAAATTCGGCGCCTAAGGATTCATGCCGCATACTATATTCAACAAATGCTTTTATATAACCCAATTTATTACCGCAATCATGACTCTTACCGTGTAAATGATAAGCCTCAACCGGTTCACCTTCTATTAACATTTCAATCGCATCAGTTAACTGGATTTCATCACCTGCACCTGCTGGTGTTTTTTCTAATAAAGCCCAAATTTTCTCTGACAATACATAACGACCAACAATCGATAGATTGGATGGCGCCTCTTCAGTTTTAGGTTTTTCAACAACACCTTTAATCATTTTGCTTTCACCGGGTTTTAATTCGTAACTATTACAATCCACAACACCATAATTAGATACAGATTCTTTTGGTACCGGCTCAACTAGAATTTGGCTGGCTGACGTTTCATGATAACGTTTCAGCATTGCAGTCAAATTATACTGTTTCAAATCAGAGGAATATTGATCAATAATTACGTCAGGTAAAACTACAGCAAAAGGCCCCTCTCCTACCAATGGTTTTGCACATAAAATGGCATGCCCAAGCCCTTTAGCAATACCTTGCCTCGTTTGCATAATTGTGACATGACTTGGGCATATGGATTGCACATCATTTAATAATTGCCGTTTAACACGCTTTTCCAAAATCGCTTCTAATTCAAAACTAGTATCAAAATGGTTTTCTATTGAATTCTTTGAAGAATGAGTGACTAAAATAATTTCATTAATACCGGCAGATATACACTCATTCACGACATACTGAATAAGTGGTTTATCTGCCAAAGGCAACATTTCTTTAGGGATTGCTTTCGTTGCTGGTAACATACGAGTTCCTAATCCAGCAACAGGAATAACTGCTTTGCTAACTTTTTTTTCCGCTTTTTTTAGTTGCATTTTTTCTTCCAAGTTACCTATATACAATATGCTATGGAAATGAGACAAATAGATTTTCAACAACTTATGTGGCGAGTATAGCAGTAAAATGTACCAAATAAATAGCTAACTAGAGAAAATTGGCCTAGGTTAACAATCCAGTGAAAAGTAACTAATTATAATATTTCTACCAATGAGTTAAACATTAAGGTCATTCGATGTCTATGATTCCATATTTTACATTGCCAATCTGTGCCCTTTTCCATTATTTGTTGATAAGTCATTGGTTGTAAACTACCTAATGATGTACTTGATGATAATTTAACTTCTTTATTCTCTGTTTTTAATTTTACATTAAGTCCTGCCGAAGCCAACACAATTGTTTTGCTTTCTGTATGAAAATAACCTAATAAAAGTGGGAATTGTCCTTTAATACCTAAATCCTTTAATAAAGTATTTATTTGCCCAAGCATTTCACTAATATTAAATAATCTGTTTGCTTGGCTATTAAGATAGGTTTGCAATAATTCATTAAATGCAACTCTAAGTAATAATGCAGCCATAACTCCATCGCCCGAAGAATACTCAATATCAAGGCAATAAAAACCTATCTGTTTATCAGAAAGTTCTGCTAAATCAAATAATAATCCAATTTTATTAATATCTTTTAGTTGCCGATAATTAATTTTATAATTTGCCAATGTTTGATTTACTTTTGGCTGCAGCTCAAGTAAAACTGGCAAAATATCATGTTTTTCGTGCTGTATCATTTGCTGAATATGAGAAAGCTCAGCAGATAAACGGGTAGTTGTTTCTACAATATCTGGATACAAATTACGAGTGATCGTTTCTTTAACGTCATCAAAATCAACAATTGGTTTTAATAACGCATCTTTTACACCGAGTCGAAGCATTCTATCCAAATCACTGATTCTATTTGTTCCTGAAATAACAATAACTGGAATTTCACACTTCATTTCTACCAGTTTCTGCATTAAAGTCTCACCACTCATCACAGGCATACTTAAATCACATAAAATCAAATCAAGATGCTCAACAGCATTAATAATATCTAACGCCTCCTGCCCATTACTGGCTGTATAAGTAATCACATCAAATGATTTAAGGTAATTTCTCAGTACGGAACGAAAAACCACCTCATCTTCTACAATTAATATTTTCTTCCCTTTCATATGCCAGCCTTACATTACATAAAATGCCATTGACGATATTATCTTTTTAGAAAATAGTACTTATGATAGAACAAATATTTTACGGATTTACACTTAAAGTTATATATTTTTTTGTATTGAAATATATAATTATTTTTTCACTTATTGGAATCAATTGGTTACTTTTATACAGTTATTATAATTAGAAATTACTTTCTTAATTTTGTTCCTTTTTTCTTTAATGAAAATAATCTCTATTGTAAATCAAAATTATCTTATGTTTTTTCATCCTGTTTCTGGCAACTAAAAAATTATTTATTACTTTATTATCAATATCAGAAATTCATATCAGCAAAAAAAATAGATGAATTATCAAAAGCATTGAGGATAATTTAGTCACTGGTAAGTAACATTATTTACTCAATTAAAAGTGAATATAAAGATAAAAATGAATCTTTGTTAAAGTTTTCAGATTAAATAATCATAAATAACTGATAATTATCTATTATAGCGCCTGTTTGCTCTTAATTAATCAATATCCGAAATGATAAAAATGTGAGTAACGATAATACAAACCCTTTTTTTAAATAAATTTAATGAAATTTTGAAAAAAACATTGCCATAACTGGTCCAAAAGCGTCAAAATTACCACATTTTATCGTATTAAGATTAAAGTTTGCTATTTTGCGATATTTGTAACAAAAAATTTTTAAGGAAAATACTATTCATGCACCAGAACTCTCAAAAAAAAATTCTTCGTACTATCTGCCCTGACGCAAAAGGCTTAATCGCTAAAATCACAAATATTTGTTATAAACATCAATTAAATATTATTCAAAATAATGAATTTGTTGATCACCATACGAACTGTTTTTTTATGCGCACTGAACTTGAAGGTATTTTTAACGATAATACATTATTAGCCGATCTCGACGATGCTTTACCAACAGGGTCTAAACGGGAATTAAGTATTTCAAATCAAAGACATATAGTTATTATGGTAACCAAAGAAGCACACTGTTTAGGTGATCTATTAATGAAAAGCGTCTATGGTGGTCTTGATGTTGAAATTGCCGCAGTAATTGGTAACCACGAGACACTAAGATCACTCGTTGAACAATTTCATATCCCTTTTCACTGCATTAGCCATGAAAATTTAACGCGTGAACAACATGATCATTTATTAAAACAGCAAATTGATCACTATAACCCTGATTATGTGGTTTTAGCGAAATATATGCGCGTACTTACTCCTGATTTTGTTCAACATTATCCCAATAAAATTATCAATATCCATCACTCTTTTTTACCCGCTTTTATCGGTGCAAAACCTTATCATCAAGCTTATCAACGTGGGGTCAAGATCATTGGTGCAACGGCTCATTTTGTCAATAATGATCTCGATGAAGGCCCAATTATCACCCAAAATGTGATTAACGTTGATCATAGTTACACTGCCGAGGATATGATGCGAGCAGGTAGAGACGTTGAAAAAAATGTCTTAAGTCACGCTTTATATTGGGTATTGGCACAACGTGTTTTTGTTCATGGCAATCGCACTATTATTCTTTAATTTATCCTCTATTTAATAAAAACTGACTTATTTTTTAAAGGTAACTATTATACAAAGCACATAATATTACCTTTACACCATCATAATTATTTTATTAAATTTCATATTCCATTAAATAATTTATTTAATTATTTTTTATGATAAATGATTATTTATTATTAACTATATTTAAAAAATGGATACCTTTATTGCATTCAAAATTTACCTAAAGCACAAATGGTCAGGATAAAACATCTAAATAATAATTTAGATATCAAATAGTTAGATTATCAAGATAGTTAAAGTCAATGCGCTATCTATTTATGGTTATAAACTTGCATGCTACAAACCTTGCTGTTACTAACATTTGGTCAAGAAAAATTTTAGCCAAGCAAATATTTCACCTATTGATTAATTTATTTTTTCAATCGCATCAATAAACCGATTCAAAATACTACCGTGGGCCTTAGATTTATAAAAATAACAACTATTTGTCATGCTGAGCTCGTCTAGCGGTAAAAAAATAATGTCAGGTGTTAGTTGGCAGGTTTCAGGCAATTTATCGGTTAAACCGATATAGTCACCATTTTGTATTAATCCATCACAAAAACCACTATTTTCCATCCACCTAATATTGATTCTATTTGTCCCTAGCGTCGCTTTTGATTCTATATCTCGAATAAATTGACTCTTATATAAAACAGGATCACATAGCCAAGGAAATTGATTCAATAACTTTAATAGATTTTTTTCGGCGTGTTCGTAAAGTTGTTTACGACAACAAATACCAATGGCTTCTTTTTGTGATTTTTTTAACAAAATAAAACGTTCACTTACAATTTTTTCTGAACTTAAAATTAAAATATTGCCATCATAATCTGATATTTCATTTACTTTATCATAATCAAATTTTAAAACATTTATGGGTATTTTATTAATACCCGCTGTTTGATAAAGTTTTATCAAGTGATGATCTTTACCCCAATCATAATAAATATTAACTATATTACGAAACTCATTACTAACATATCTTTTAGTAATTTCTTTTTCCTGCAAATATAAATTTTTTAAATCATTATAAAGCTCTTGCCCCTCTTTTGTTAAAGTCATGCCGGATTTTTTTCTTTTAAACAATGTCTTACCTAATACAGCTTCAAAGTCTTTAATTGATTTTGCTACAGGCGGTGCCGTGCGGTTCAATATTCTTGCCGCTTTACATAATGAACCTTGTTCTACAACCGCCATAAAAGCTTCTAATTTTCTTGAGAAAAACATAATGATTACTCCACTTCAATCTTAAATATCAAATAGAAATAATTTAAAATTCTATTTAATAATTTATCGCTGACCCAGAAATTCAAAAGAATACCTTTTTACAGCTCGTTAAGATAAAAGCACTTAGGCAAATAATTTAAAGAAAATAATTAAACCTCGATAATTAATTTCATAAATTGATTTTTAGCAAACGACATCATTACATCTGACTATTATTTCCGGACAAAAAACAAATTTTCATATAGTGCATTTTTAATTATAGTTTATTAATTTGAATAAAATTAATTATTTTTTTAAAAATATATATTTTTTTTAATTTTTTTAATTGTCAATTACACTAGATAATATAAATATAAAAAATAACTCATTAATAAATAAAAGAAAATGTTTTATATAATGGGTTACATTTATATATTCAATCTGATAAAATATTTAGATAAATATATTTAAATTAGGTAACCGATTAGAATGAAATTTGTCTCATTTAACATTAATAGCCTAAGAGCGCGCATCCACCAACTTGAAGCTATCATCGAAAAACACCAACCTGATGTTATTGGCTTACAGGAGACCAAAGTTGATGATAACGCATTCCCTTTAGAGCAACTTAATCAATTAGGCTATCATATCTGCTATCATGGACAAAAAGCACATTATGGTGTCGCACTATTTTGCAAACAAAAACCAATCACTATTCAAAAAGGATTTCCTGGCGACGATATTGATGCCCAGCGACGTATTATTATGGCCGATATTGAGACAGAACAAGGAATAATTACCATAATAAACGGTTATTTTCCACAAGGTGAATGCCGTGATCATCCAACAAAATTTGCAGCAAAAGCAAAATTTTACCAAGACTTGCAACTTTATCTACAAAGTAATCTTTCACCCCAATCCCATATTATTATTATGGGAGATATGAATATTAGCCCAACGGATCATGATATTGGCATTGGCGAAATTAATAGAAAACGTTGGTTAAGTGCGGGCAAATGCTCTTTTTTACCTGAAGAACGCGAATGGATGGATAAATTAAAATCCTGGGGATTAATCGATACTTATCGTCAACAAAATCCAGAAATTACTGATCAATTTTCTTGGTTTGATTACCGTTCAAAGGGTTTTGTTGATAACCGCGGTTTGCGTATTGATTTGATTTTAGCATCAAGTTCATTGTTTGCCTGCTGTGGTGAAACAGGCATTGACTATGACATCCGAAGTATGGAAAAACCTTCAGATCATGCCCCCATTTGGGCAAAATTTGAGTTAAATTAAGTTAAGATCAAATGATAACACTATTTTAAGTTATCATTTGATTTCACTTTTTGACGATTTCTCTTCTTTTTTTCTGATAATTTTTTCTCAGTTTTATCTTCGATAACCGATAAGTTACGAAATATCGTTAAATCGGTTTGTTGTTTTGCTTGTTGAATTAACATTTTCAGTGTCTCAGCTAATGGTGACATAAAATCCTGATATCGAAACTGTTTTTCACTTATTTGGGTTAATTTAGACTCCCAATGAGCAGTCATATCAGGTAATACTGCCACCGCTGGCAGAACCTTAAATAAGGCTATCCCTGCTGGCGCAGCATGGATATAACGGCCTTTTTTAACTAAAAATTTTCGTTTAAATAATAGATCAATAATACCCGCTCGAGTTGCTTCTGTACCTAAACCATCCGTTGCTCTTAATACCTTTTTCAGCGCTTTATCTTGTACAAAACGGGCAATCCCTGTCATAGCAGCCAACAAAGTGGCATCAGTAAAAGGTTTTGGTGGCTGGGTTTGCTTTTCTATTACCTCACCCTGTTCACAAAATAGTTCATCTTTTACCTTTACTTCTGGTAGTGGCATACCATCATTATCAGCATCCCGTTCCTTGGTACTCAAAATTGCTCGCCAACCAGGCTCGACTAAAAAGCGAGCTTTAGCAATAAATTTTCCACCTGCGATCTCCAGTTCAATAACTCGCTTATGAAATTTTGCGATGGCCATAAATTGGATAATATATTGACTAGCAACCAAGGCATAAATTCTGCTTTCATTTTGGTTAAGCTGTACTGCTGTTGCGCGGGCGGTTGGAATAATGGCATGATGTGCATCAACTTTTTTATCATCCCAGCAGCGATTTTGCTTATCTAATTCAGTCAGCTCAAATTTTGTCAGGCTGGGCTGATGAACAGCAATCGCCTTTAATACCCCATGACGACCAGCAAAGTGCTCTTGTGGTAAGTAACGACAATCGGAACGAGGATAAGTAATCACTTTATGTTTTTCATATAATTGTTGGCAAATATCAAGCACTTCCTTGGTACTTAAGCCATATTTTTTGGCTGCTTCAATTTGTAGCGCCGATAATGAATAAGGCAAGGGGGCAATTTCTGCTTCTTGTTTATTTTGATATACAACAACCAAAGCCGGTTGATGAGTAATCCTTGTCGCTACATGCTCGGCTAAAGGGCGATGAATAAGACGTCCTTCTTCATCCTGATAATCAATACACGCCTCACTCGGTTGCCAGATAGCGGTAAAACGTTCTTCATTTGGGGTAATTATATGTGCTTTTACTTCAAAAAAATTTTTGGCAACAAAATGTTCAATATCTTCATCTCTCCTAACGACTAATCCTAATACTGGCGTTTGAACTCGGCCTACGGATAATACCCCTTGATAACCCCCTTGCTGCCCAAGCAAAGTATAAGCCCGCGTCATATTTATGCCATACAACCAATCTGCTCTGGCTCGAGCTAATGCAGATACACAAAGGGGAATAAAATCACGATTATTTCTTAACCGTCCGATGGCTTTAAGCACCGCTTGCGGATTGAGATCGCTAATTAAACAACGCTGAACAGTCTGTTTTTTATCATTAGGCAAAGCTAAAAAATCTAATACTTCATCCACCAGCAATTGTCCCTCTCGATCAGGATCGCCCGCATGCACAATCTCATCAGCCTGAGCCAATAGTGTTTTAATCGTATTAAGTTGCTTTATAACCGCGCCTCGAGGCTTTAATTGCCATTTTTCAGGTATGATCGGCAAATCAGTTAATGACCAACGTGCGAAACGGGGATCATAAGCTTCAGGTTCAGCTTGCTCTAATAGATGACCAATGCACCAAGTCACATATTGCGAATCCCCACACACAATAAAGCCGTCTTGTCGTTTATGTGGCTTTGGCAAAACATCAGCAATAGCACGCGCCAAACTGGGCTTTTCTGCAATAAATAGACGGCGCATAACTTATTCAACTACCTCAATCATCGCTCTGCCCGATTTAGCTTTTTCTAGTTGTCCAATCGCACTAAACGATAAATTATTTTGCCAAGCAATTTGTTTAACTTCAGTAATTGCTGTTGGTAAAACAGCCATTAATAATCCTCCTGATGTCTGTGGATCACATAACACATCGCGCTGTAATGGTGTTATCTGGCCTAAATGATGGCCATAACTAGCAAAATTACGTAGGGTTCCACCTGGTACACACCCTTGTTCAATATAACTTTCAATATGCGGTAACTTAGCGATTTGTGAAAAAGCCACCGTCGCCTGTAAATCAGCCGCCCGGCAAATTTCCATTAAATGACCTAGCAGACCAAAACCTGTTACATCCGTCATGGCAGTAACACCCTCAATATTTGCCAACTCTGCGCCTGATCTATTTAATTGACACATAATCTCAGTTGCTAACCCTTGATGTTCAGGTAATAATAATTTTTTCTTTTCTGCTGTTGTATGAATCCCAATTCCTAACGGTTTAGTTAAAAATAATTGACTACCTGCTAAAGCAGTACTATTTTTTTTTACTTTAGCGGTATTAATAACACCTGTCACAGCGAGGCCAAATATAGGCTCTGGCGCATCAATTGAATGACCTCCAGCAAGTGATATACCGGCATCCTGACAAATCATTCGCCCCCCTTCAATCACTTGCTGTGCGATCTCTGCGGGAATTTTATTAATCGGCCAACCTAATATCGCAATCGCCATAATGGGTTTACCACCCATCGCGTAAATATCACTAATTGCATTAGTAGCAGCAATACGCCCAAAATCAATGGGCTTATCGACTATTGGCATAAAAAAATCCGTTGTACTGATAATCCCTACGCCATTGCCAAGATCATAAACAGCAGCAGCATCATTGGTCTCATTGCCCACCAGCAAATGGGGATCATTAAATTTTTTACGTTCACTATATAAAATGGTCTCCAATATATTTGGAGCGATTTTACAACCACAACCGGCTCCATGACTGAATTGGGTTAATTTGATTTCTGATGGCATATTTTTTCCTTAATAATAAGTCACAAAATCCTTTATATCTTGCGCAGTTCCTTTTATAGGAAGGTTGAATTTTGGCGTTCCTAAATAGAGAAAGCCAACAATTTTATCATGTTCTTGACATGCTAAACCTGATCTGACAACCGGATCCGTCGTCCAAGAGCCGGTACGCCAGATACCATCAAATCCTTGAGCAACGGCGGCCATCTGCATAGCATGAACACAACAACCCGCAGTAACAACCTGCTCCCAAGCGGGAATTTTTGCATCGACGACAATTTTGGCAATGACAGCAATGATTAAAGGGGCGCGCAAAGGTGCTTTTTTCGCTTTTTCTTCCACTCCTTTTCCCAAATTAGCGTTAATTGCCGCTTTTTCCAGTAACTGGCCAAACTTATACAGCCCTTCATTTTGGATAACCACAAAATGCCAAGGCCGTAACGCACCATGATCAGGTGCTCGCATTCCGGCCGCCAAAATATTATCCAGTGATTGACCTTCAGGTGCTGGTGTTGTCAGATGGCTCATGGAACGACGGGTTAATAATAGCGTTAAAGCATCCATAGACTCCTCCTTGTTGATATTAACTTTCATTGCCACTCATTAAATAGCTACAAATAGCGTAGAAATGACGGTTTTATAAGTATGTTTCTCAAAAATAGAATATTATCATCAGCATTAGTATAGTAAGGTAACATTTTCAATCAGCTTGAATAGCAATAAAATAATATTTTAATTATTCTATGAGTTATGGCTGACAATTATCTTATCTACTTTTAAGATAAATATGTTAATCATATAATTGGAGATCACATGCGAAACCCATGGAATTTAATCGCAGCCTTTTTTAAATTTAGTTGGCGATTACTTAATTTTATCAGACGATTTATTACCAGTTTTATCTGTCTTTTTTTGATTTTTATTGCAGCAAGCAGCTATTTTGCCTATAAAAGTGAAAAAAAATCGACTAGCCAATATCATGGAGCGCTACTTATTGACCTACAAGGAGTGATTGTAGATCAAGTCTCTATCCCTAACCCCCTTGGCAAAATGAGCCGCGAATTATTAGGCTCATCAAGCAACCGCATGCAAGAAAACTCCTTATTTGATATTGTGAATATTATTCGCCGGGCAACTTATGATGACAAAATTACCGGTATCGTTTTACAACTGGATAATCTGATTGGATCTGATCAGCCATCCTTACAATATATTGGTAAGGCATTGACCGAGTTTAAACAGGCGGGAAAACCCATTTACGCGGTGGGTAATGGCTATAATCAATCGCAATATTATTTAGCCAGTTTTGCCAATAATATCTATATGTCACAACAAGGTAATGTCGGAATTTACGGTTTTTCAACCAATAAACTCTATTACAAAACGCTACTAGATAACCTAAAAGTCAATAGTCATATCTTCCGCATTGGTACCTATAAATCAGCGGTAGAGCCATTTATTCGCGATAATATGTCAGCTGAAGCACGTGAAGCAGATAAAGTCTGGATCGGTTCACTATGGCAACATTATCTATCAACCATTGCGCAGAACCGACAAACAACAGCAGGAAATATTTTCCCAGGTGCCGATAAATTGATCGAAGAAATGAAAAGCGTCAATGGTGACAGTGCGCAATATGCAATTAAACAAAAACTTATTGATCATATTTTTACCGGCGCAGTGATGGAGAAAGAATTAAGCAAAAAATTTGGTTGGAATGATAAAGAGCAACATTTTAATTACATTAGTATCTATGATTATGCCAATGAACAACCACAGCAAAGTCAACTAATGCAACAAAAACAATCTGATGACCAACCTAGCAATATTGCTGTGATAATTGCCCAAGGCGCTATTATTGATGGACCGCAAGAGCCGGGCATGGTGGGCAGCGAAACAACCGTGGCGCAAATACGTAAAGCAAGACTTAATCCAGATATCAAAGCGATTGTTTTACGTGTGAATAGTCCTGGTGGCAGTGTTACCGCTTCAGAAGCGATACGTAATGAACTGGTTGCTGCCCGTGACGCTAATAAACCTATTGTGGTTTCGATGGGAGGAATGGCCGCCTCAGGTGGCTATTGGATTTCGACACCAGCCAATTATATTTTTGCCAGTCCAACAACCTTGACTGGCTCAATTGGTATTTTTGGTGTGATAAATACCTTTGAAAAAAGCTTAGATACAATTGGTGTTTATACTGATGGTGTCTCCACCACGCCATTAGCGGATATCTCAGCGACTAAAGGGATTAATAAACAATTTTCTGACATGATGCAAATCATTATTGAAAATGGCTATCATACCTTCCTAAAATATGTTGCACAGGCGCGCCATAAGACACCAGCAGAGATAGACAAAATTGCTCAAGGTAGAGTATGGGTAGGTTCAGATGCGCTACAAAATGGCCTGATTGATAAACTGGGTGATTTTGACGATGCCGTAAATAAAGCGGCTGAATTAGCTAAAATTACCGCCCCTTCACTTGACTGGATGCAGCCTGAACGTTCTTTGATTGATCAATTAATACTTGAATTAACTTCAAACGCTGAAGCAATGATGCCCGATACGCTACAATTGTTACTTCCGCAAAAAACGGCTAATCACCTTCAGCAACAAATTCAATTTTACCGCCATATGAATGATCCACAAAATCGCTACGCATTTTGTTTGAATTGTGGTGAGATTTATTAATAAAAAGGTATTACATTGTTACAACGCTAGCGCCCCGTATATGGGCGCTTTATTTTTATATTAATATTTAACATGCCACAGATTTTATTAATTAACTACTTTATAATTCTTTAAATTTATTTATTACCACTTATTCATATCCTTAGGTAGCAAGAATGGAAAAAAAATCCATCTATGTTGTTTACACAGGCGGCACCATTGGCATGAAGTATTCCCTACATGGATATGTGCCAGCTTCTGGACACCTGCAAAAACAACTCACTAACATGCTAGAATTTCATCGGGCTGAAATGCCACATTTCACTATCCGAGAACATAATCCTTTAATAGATTCCGCTAATATGACGCCACTAGATTGGCAATGCATTGCTGATGATATTAGGGATAATTATGAGAACTATGATGGTTTTGTTATTCTACATGGTACTGATACCATGGCATTTACTGCCTCTGCACTCTCATTTATGTTTGACAACCTAAGCAAACCCATTATCGTGACAGGGTCACAAATACCTCTGGAAGCGTTAAGATCCGATGGACAAACCAATCTTCTTAATTCCTTGTACTTGGCGGCAAATTACCCTATCAATGAAGTGACGCTGTTTTTTAATAACAAATTATTTAGGGGTAACCGTACCGTTAAATCACATGCTGATGGTTTTAATGCCTTTACTTCACCTAATTGTCCACCGTTGATTGATGCGGGTATTCATATCCGTTGTTTACAAAGCTGTCCATTGCCAAAAAACGATGGTAATTTTAGTAGCCATAAAATTACCCCTCAAGCCATTGGTGTTGTTACCATTTATCCTGGCATTTCAGTACAATGTATTGAAAATATCTTATTGCAACCAACCAAAGCCCTTATTCTCCGTTCTTACGGGGTTGGTAATGCGCCTTCACAAACCGCGTTGTTAAAATGCCTTGAAAAAGCTTGTCAACAAGATATTATCGTCGTTAATCTAACACAATGCCTATCTGGGCGAGTTAACATGAATGGGTATGCAACCGGGCACGCATTAGCCAAAGTGGGTGTTATTAGCGGTTATGATATGACTTTTGAGGCAACACTTACCAAACTTCATTATTTACTCAGTCAATCTTTATCAGTAGATGATATTCGTACACTGATGCAAAAAAATTTGCGCGGTGAATTAAGTTATAACGACAATTTTTAAGCAATTTTTAAGGATAACATGATGAGTGATAGCGCATTATTACTGGTCGATCTGCAAAATGACTTTTGTAATGGGGGCGCCTTAGCAGTATTAGACAGTGAAAGTGTTATTAATACAGCCAATGAAGTTATCACCTATTGCCAGCAACACGATATTGCTATTATCGCCAGCCAAGACTGGCATCCTGCTGATCATTTAAGCTTTGCCGTCAACTCAGCAACTAAGGTAGGCACCGAGGGTAAACTTAATGGTTTACGCCAAATTTGGTGGCCAGTTCATTGTGTGCAACATCAGAAAGGAGCGGAATTTCATCCAGCACTCAATCAGTCAGCAATCCAAGCTATTTTTCAAAAAGGTGTTAATGCCATAATTGATAGTTATAGTGCTTTTTTTGACAATGACCATCAGCATGCAACCCAGTTAGATTATTGGCTCACACAAAATCAAATCAAACATTTATATATTATGGGCTTAGCAACAGATTACTGCGTAAAATTTACCGTCCTTGATGCATTGCAATTAGGTTATCAAGTAACGGTTATTCAAGATGGTTGTCGGGGAGTTAACCTCGATCCAGAAGACAGCCATAACGCATTACAAGAAATGGCATTAGCGGGTGCCAAACTAATAACATCTTCTGATTTGCCCATTCATTTTTTTGACCGTGCTAATGATTTTCGCCAAAAGTGATTAATCTATTAACATTTAGTCAATTTTAGTTAGTGTTGTTGACTATCAAATAATTTCTTTAATTCATTTTTTGTTTTCATAATAATTTTCCCATCCGTACCTACTGTCATATGCTGCGCATTATGATTATGCCTTGCCTGCCAAAGCATAACAGCCTGCAGACTATTTTCTTTTTGCTCTGGGGTTAACGCAACACCATCTGGCCATTTACCCAATTCAACGGCGCTTAGCAATCGTTGATAAATCTCAACTGTCATTAAATCAACCAGTTCATTAAGCTCCATATTTCATTCCTTATTTTTGTTTTGGATTTATCGTTAATTGCATCCAATGAGTCTTACTTAACCCTCAGTTACCTCACCAGATTGTTGATCAGTAAAACTTAATGCGACTGAATTAATGCAATAACGTTGCCCAGTCGGTTGTGGGCCATCGGCAAAAACATGGCCTAAATGCGCATTACAGTGACGGCAACGTACTTCGATCCGTTGCATACCATGAGAAAAATCATCAATATAGGTGACGGCTTGATCATCTATCGGTTGGTAAAAGCTTGGCCAGCCACAACCCGTATCAAATTTTGTTTGCGATAAAAAAAGCGGCGCCTGGCAACATAGACAGTAATAAATACCTTCTCGTTGATTATGCAATAATTTACCTGAAAAAGGCGGCTCGGTTCCGGCTTCTTGAGTGACATGATGTTGCATTTCATTAAGTTTATTCGACTTAATGGGTTTATGTTCTTTTTCTGTCATAAGAAAGCTTTCCTTATCATTAGTAAACATAATTATATTTATCGGTTGAGAAAAGGTAAATTTAAACCTTTTATCCTAGCAAAAAGGCCCTTTCTGATGTGATTTGTGATATAATTCACATATATTATTAATATTCACTTAAAATCTCCCTATCCAGACCGATAATAGTGAATCAAAACATTCACCTTAAGCTTGTTTGCTAAACATACAAAAGGTGCTTTATATGTCAATTTTTATGGTAATTGACACGATTCCGCTTGACGGATGGCAAGGTTTTGGTAACGTTAGAAACAATATTGAATTCTTTTAAATTAAAATATAGCTGGTGGAAATACTATGACTATCAAAGTAGGTATTAATGGTTTCGGTCGTATTGGCCGTATTGTTTTTCGTGCTGCACAAGAGCGTAAAGATATCGAAATCGTGGCAATCAATGATTTATTAGATGCCAATTATATGGCCTATATGCTGAAATATGACTCAACACATGGTCGTTTCAACGGTACTGTCGAAGTTAAGGATGGTCACCTAGTGGTTAACGGTAAAACTATTCGCTGTACAGCAGAAAAAGACCCTGCTAACTTGAAATGGAATGAAGTTGGTGTTGATGTCGTTGCCGAAGCAACAGGTATTTTCTTAACTGATGAAACAGCACGCAAACATATTGCAGCGGGAGCAAAAAAAGTCGTTTTAACCGGTCCATCTAAAGATGAAACCCCAATGTTTGTTATGGGTGTTAATCATAACACCTATAGTGGTCAAGATATTGTTTCTAATGCCTCTTGTACTACTAATTGCTTAGCCCCGTTAGCGAAAGTTATTAATGACAAATTTGGTATCATTGAAGGTCTGATGACAACTGTTCATGCAACGACCGCAACTCAAAAAACCGTTGACGGACCTTCAGCTAAGGATTGGCGTGGTGGACGTGGTGCTTCACAAAACATCATTCCTTCATCAACCGGTGCAGCTAAAGCTGTTGGTAAAGTCATTCCTGAACTCAATGGCAAATTAACGGGTATGGCGTTCCGTGTTCCAACACCGAATGTTTCAGTTGTCGATCTAACTGTTCGTTTAAATAACCCTGCCACTTATAAAGAAATTTGCCAGGCAATCCAACATGCTGCAAATGGTGAATTAAAAGGCATTCTTGGTTACACCGAAGATGACGTTGTTTCCACTGACTTTAATGGCGACAAATTAACATCCATTTTTGATGCCAAAGCGGGTATTGCCTTAAATGATAGTTTTGTAAAATTAGTCGCCTGGTACGATAATGAAACCGGTTATTCAAATAAAGTTTTAGATCTAATTGCGCATATTGCTAAATAATTAGCGTAATTTCCCACTGCAAGCCGTCATTAATGGCGGCTTTTTTCATTCTGACATATAATCCAACGGTATTTTTAAACTGGCTAGTTTGCAATCATAAAAAGACAAAAAGGTTGAAATTATGAATGACACGACACTGTTTAACTTACCTGTAAGAGAAAAAATTTCATCCTATATCACGCTTTGCCAGCTCGATGAATTGCCCGTCATTATTGTTTCTCATCCTAATGTGAATGCCGCAGTCAGCCTTCAGGGAGCACAACTACTTAGCTGGCAGCCAGATGGGGAAAAAGACTGTTTGTGGGTAAGTAAAAATAGTCTATTTAAAAAAAATACCGCTATACGCGGTGGAATTCCTATTTGTTGGCCATGGTTTGGTCTGGCCGCGCAACCCAGTCATGGTTTTGCCCGTTTACAAGAATCGCAATTGACAGCACATAGTGAGCATAGGGATTGTGTGATCCTTACGTTAACACTTGCAGATAATGAAAAGACAAAAAAGATATGGCCACATGAATTTACCTTAATAATGCGCTTAAAACTCGCTGCTACCTGTGAAATTGAATTTGAATATTTTGGTACTGAGCCTGCCACTGGTGCATTACATACTTATTTGCAAGTCAGTGACATAAACAAGATATACATTGAAGGATTAGGCAAACATTATTTTGATAAAGTCGCTGATCGAGAGGTTTACACTAAAGAGACAAAAACTTATATAACCGCACGGACTGATCGTATTTATACCGAATCCGATGATTGCAATTTAGTATACGACAAAAATTGGCAACGTATTTTAGAAATACATCACTGCCATCATACTGATATAGTCTGTTGGAATCCTGGCGCTGAATTATCCAGTACAATAAAAGATATGACCCGCGATGGGTACAAAAAAATGCTATGTCTGGAAACCGCTCATATTAGCCAACCTATGCAACCAGCAGGTGAAAATCCTGCCCGAATGTCATTAATTTTAGGGGTTCGTAGTATTAAAATGCAAGACGTAATGCGATAACTTCGCGATTTTTAAGCTAAAAATAATAATAAAGATTGATAAAGTTTACGCGCATCTTACACGAATAACTGTTCTCTTAAACAACACCCTCACTTTTGATGAGGGAATAGAAAAATAGTCTCATAGCACATCTAGTCATTTTCCAGCAACACGGGGTTAACGTGATTCAGACAAATTATTTATCATATTGTCTTTATCTTTCATTTCACGCCAAATATTGCCACTCTCTTTACCATAGCTACGAACCCGCTCTAACACCTGCTCACACTTTTCTTGTTCACAGATTTTAGCTAAATCATGGTAAAAATCGTAAGCAAGTTGACGCGCTTTAGGATCAGAAAAAAAGTAACGACCAACGCGGGTATATAATCCTTTTAACCCATTTAGGATTAAGCCATAAATAGGATTACCAGAAACAAATGCCAGTCCACGAAAAATATTATAATCAACTCTACTAAATGCTTCGGAACAATCTTCTATATTCTCTCTTATTGATAATATCTCTAATGATTTTTGTTTATTTTTACGAAAAGCTGTTCGAATAAAAATAGCGGAAATATTGGTTCTAACAGATAATAAATCCTCAATCAATTTTGGTGCCCCACTGTGATCTAACCGAGCCAGCGTCTCTAAAATATTAAGTCCTGAAGTTTCCCAAAAATTGTTTACTTTAGTCGGTTTTCCATGCTGAATTGTTAACCAACCATCCCTTGCAAGCCGCTGTAAAACTTCTCGTAAAGTTGTTCTCGTTACACCGATCAACTCAGACAACTCACGTTCTGCAGGTAAAATTGAACCCGGAGGAAAATGGTTATTCCAAATACTTTCAACAATATACTCTTCAGCAAAATTAGCGGGACTTTGCGCTCTAATAATCATATTTTTCTCTACCTAAAACAAATTTTTTGTCATTATAAAACGAGATAATATCAGAATGAAAAACTTTGAGGTAGCCGAGTTATAAAGAAATACTAATCTGATCATAAAGACTTAATACAATTTGCCGTTAATTAGGCATTCGTTCTTTTAATTTCTAGCCTAGAAAAAACGTAGTATGCTACGTTAGTCAATTTTACTTACATACTAGTGAAGGAAAGCATGTAATAATGAATATAAATACCAGACAAATTATGTTGAAAAATTTCCTGGGTAATTCCCCTGAATGGTACAAATTGACCATTATTTTCTTTTTGATAATCAATCCACTGTGCTTTTTTTTCGTTAACCCTTTTATTGCCGGTTGGTTACTAATTGCCGAATTTATTTTTACCCTTGGCATGGCACTAAAATGCTACCCGCTACAGCCTGGCGGATTACTTGCTATTGAAGCAATAATAATTGGTATGACTTCACCGAAACAAGTCAGTCATGAAATCGCCAATAACATTGAAGTGATATTGCTATTGATTTTTATGGTAGCAGGCATTTATTTCATGAAACAATTGTTGTTATTTGCTTTCACAAAATTACTACTGTCTATTCATTCTAAACGAATCCTGTCACTGGCTTTCTGTTTAGCAAGCGCTTTACTTTCCGCCTTTTTAGACGCGCTAACGGTAATTGCTGTCGTGATCAGTGTAGCCGTTGGTTTTTATTCTATTTATCATAACTATGTATCCAGTCAGAAAGAGCCTCTCCAGCCAGGAGATAACATGGATACCAGGGGAAAAAACCAGATCCTTGAACAATTTCGCGCTTTTTTACGTAGTCTAATGATGCATGCTGGCATTGGAACTGCATTAGGTGGTGTAATGACAATGGTTGGTGAGCCACAAAATTTAATTATTGCTAAATATGTTGGCTGGAATTTTAGTGCTTTTTTTTTACATATGATCCCAGTAACATTACCGGTATTTTTATGTGGCTTAATTATCTGTTATTGCGTCGAACATTTTAAACTATTCGGCTACGGTGCAGAATTACCTGAAAGCGTCCGCCATATTTTGCAAATGCACGATAAAAATGCGAGCAGAAAACGAGATCGACGGGAAAAATTGCAACTAATAACTCAAGCATTAGTCGGTGTTTGGTTAATTATTGCTCTAGCTTTTCATCTTGCTGAAGTCGGCTTAATTGGTTTATCGGTTATCATATTAATCACCTCATTTTGTGGCATCACTGATGAACACACTATTGCAAAGCATTTGAAGAAGCTTTACCCTTTACCGCCTTATTAACCGTATTTTTCTCGATTGTTGCAGTTATTATTGATCAACATCTTTTTACGCCATTTATTCAATTTGTATTACAGTCCTCTGAATCATCGCAACTATTTTTATTTTACTTATTTAATGGGTTACTTTCTGCTATTTCAGACAATGTCTTTGTGGGTACTGTCTATATAAATGAAGCAATAAGTGCGTTAAAAGAAGGATTAATATCACGCCAACAATTTGAATATCTGGCGGTTGTAATGGTCAACAAATTCTGTAGAAGATCTAAGCGGCATTTTTTAGTTCATGATATTTTTGATGTGGCGTTAAATAACCAATCGTTGAATGGCGTCGATAATAATTGTAAAACT
>NZ_AUCC01000008.1 GCF_000429565.1 Arsenophonus nasoniae DSM 15247 | reverse complement strand
ATCCTTTGACCATCTGTTGAAACGGTTATAAACGGTTTTCCATGGGCCGTAACGTTCAGGTAAATCACGCCATGGGGCGCCTGAACACAGTATCCAGAACATGCCGTTGACGATTTTGCGATGTTCTGCCCACGGCCGACCGACCCGCGAAGATGTCAAAACGGTTGGCAACAAGGGCTCAATGATTGCCCATGCTTCATCAGAAAGATCGTAGCGAGCCATAATTCAAAGTATCGTAGAAACAGATGGATACTATAGCTCAAGCAATTAAGGGACACAGCCTAATACCATTTTCGTAGCGTGATAATTGTTGTTGTGATATGCCAAGGTTAACCGATAATTCTTTTCCTGTCATTCCATTATATTTTCTGATTTTTTTAATTTTTCTACCTAATAAACAAGCTATCTCTTGGCGTCTTTTCATGAAATGCTCCAATTAATATTGGGTTTATTTTAATTATAATAAATCGGCTAACAAAATAAATATGGGAAAATATTTGGAAATCAGAAAATAAATTATCTGATTATCCAGATAAAAATTAGCAAAAAATATTATATATTTTAAATTAGGTTAAAAAATTACTAATTTAAAAAATAAATTAAATTAGAATAGATATGTCATTCCTAACATGATGTCATGGCTATGTAATCTGGACTCCAGATTGCCTTTTATATTTATTGGACCAAGATTTGTTTCACCATTGGTTTTTGCTTTTCCGGCATTGATATAACGGTAGCTAAGATCTAAAGCCAGATTACTATTAATATCATATTTTACACCTGCACCAATACTCCAGGCAAAATTATAATTAACTTTTTTACCCGACAATAATTTAGCGTTCTTATTTTGATAATCAGCACTAATATCCGTAGTTCGATTATTTTGCGCAACCCCCATGCCTGCTAAAACATAAGGTGTAAATTGGCTACTATTCTCAAAATCATACATTGCATTTACCATTAAAGTATTGATTTGAATTTTATCTTTCATTTCTATATCTAAGGGCTGACCTGCAATTTCTGCACCATTTGAACCATTTTTTTTCAGATTACTTCTGGCTGTAAAATCTAATTCCACTCTGACCGGCAATTGAAACATAGGCTTAAAGTTATAACCTAATGCAATTCCGCCTCCAAAGGCACCAGAAGTAATATCATCTAATTTTCCACTCATATTCCTCTTTTCTGCAGCAGAAATTGCAGAAATTGATCCTGTAGATTTTGTTGATTGTACAACAGAACCACCGACTTTACCGGTGACATACAATCCTGTCTGGTTTGCTGCATTTGCCATGGTGGCAGGCAATCCCGTTATTAAAAATAAAACAAGACACTTTTTCATACAATAATTTCTCCAGTTAAATTGATATCAGAATATATTAAAAAACAACTGACTAACCTTTCTAAATTAATCAGAATAAAGCCTGTAAATAATGATCAGTCACAATCAAGTATGCGCTAATTAACCATTATTATATGGCTTATATTTTTTTATTATGTTGAGTAATTTTTGTCACATAAAAATTACTTAGCGGTAATATAAAGTTAACTTGATGAGATTTAAACAAGAGTACTCTCAAAAATAAGAAAGTAGAAAAATGGAATATGTCGTTTTTTAGTCAGAGATAATCATGATTAATTATGATCATTTTTTTCAACAATTAAAGTTTCTAATTGGAACAGTAAAGATTTTATAACCTCATTGTTTTTTATATCAATGCTATTTTTTTTAATTAAATTTTCAATCGAGGTTATTAAATTGGCTATGGTATAACTATTATTTTGTAAAGCGGCTCCTTTCATTCGATGTAAATAGTAGTTAATATTATTGGTATCATTCATAGTGCTAGCTAAACTTAAATTTTTAAAATCTAAGGTTAATATTCTATAAAATAGTTCATCGCTATTTTTAGTATGAATGTTTTCAGCTAGATCTTCTATATTGGAATTAAGATAACTCCATTTAGTTAAACATGTGGCTAAATCTTTTAATGTTATCGGTTTTGATAAAATATTATTGCCACCATGATTAATGAATTGTTCAATATGTTGATTGCTGGTATTCGCAGAGATGGAAATTATTGGTGTAGTAACCCGATTTTGTATTTTTTCTAGATTTCTTATTGTATTACATACTTCATATCCCGTCATGTCAGGTAGAAAACTATCTAATAGTACTAAATCATAATAATTTTCTTGTTTGAATTTTTCTATTGCATCATTGCCATTTAATACATATTCCCAATCACAGTTTAAAATATCTAATTGCTTAGTGATAACATCAATATTATATATATTATCATCAATAATAAGAATCGATAATTTATTTAGTGTACTGATTTTTTCGATACTTATTTCTTCATCTTTGTTAATGTTTATTATTTCATTAGATTTATCAGCTGGAATAGCAATTTTTATTTCTGTACCGATATTTTTTATACTTTTAATTGAAAAATCAGCCTTCATAATCTTAGAAAATTGTTTACAGATGAATAATCCAAGACCACTACCCGTTTGATTATAATTTAATTCTTTATTTGTAACTTGAAACCATGGTTGAAAGAGTTTTTTTTGTTTTTTGTCATCAATTCCTATGCCAGAGTCTTTTATTAATAAAAATAATTTATTTTTTTTATAGTTAGCGGTATATAAAATGTAGCCTTCTTCTGTGAATTTTATTGCATTGGATATGATGTTTCGTAATATTTGACGTAATTTGTCACAATCAATATTGATATACGTTTTTTCCGGAATAAAAGATTTATAAATTAAATCTATTTTTTTTGATTCAGATAAAGGAGTAAATTTATTTTTTATTTCAATAAGTAACTTATTGATATCAATTGTTTTGTTGTTTAATTTTAGTTCTTTTGCTTCTAATTTAGAAGCATCTAATACATTATTAAGAAATGATAGCAAAGCTACGGATGAATTAATTGAGATAGTTGTAAACTTCTCCAAATCCTTATTTTTTAATTTCAATTTTAATATTTCTAGTGAGGCTATGATTGCATTTAATGGTGTACGAATTTCATGACTCATCATAGAGATAAAAAGTGATTTTGATAATTCATTATTTTGAGCTGATATTTGCGCTTTTCTGATATAGAAAAGTAATGTTAATAGGAATAAAAATATTAAAATAGTGGTAATTATTTCTAGATAATAATATTTTAATATCATATTAAATGGTGGTGCGGTGATATCTAATTCATCAATCCATTTTTTATATATTTCATCACTTCGTTTTGCAGAGATACTATTTAGCGATTTATCAATAATAGATTTTAATATTGGCATATCGGATGCAATAGCCATAGTGATATTGGCGTTTAATTCAGGAATTACACCAGAAAAATTTAAATGATTGGCATAATATTTATGAACTAAAGGCCAAAATATAAGATTTGGACCTATAACGGCATATGCATCACAGGTATCACATAGCCGATTTAAGCTTGAAATTGCATCTTCTTCTGGAATTAATATTATTTGGGGGTAGTGTTCCTTTAAAAAAGCTTCATAAGGACTATTTCTTTTTACCACAACTTTCTTCCCATCAAGTTGATGAGGTGTAAACATAGATGGTGCATCTGGTCTTGTAACAATCACTGCTGAAGTGAAGATATAGGGATAACTTTGTAACCATTTTTTATCATGAGACGTTTTACTAATAAAATTAGCAATAATTTTTATATTTTTTTCCTTTTGATCACGATAGA
Source organism: Arsenophonus nasoniae DSM 15247 (assembly GCF_000429565.1). Lineage (GTDB taxonomy): Bacteria > Pseudomonadota > Gammaproteobacteria > Enterobacterales > Enterobacteriaceae > Arsenophonus > Arsenophonus nasoniae. The sequence continues at coordinate 74,599 of NZ_AUCC01000008.1, read as the reverse complement.
TAAATTTTAATCCGGTTTTTTTTTCTATTTCATTTAGATATTCGCGAGATATTCCATGATGAACATTATTATGAATATACTCTATTCGATTATTAGGAACGATAGTATAATAAATGACAGAATTATGCTTTAACCAATCCCGTTCAATTTGATTAAATTCTGTCGCTAATGTAGTCGTCGGTAAAATTAAATTAAAAATTAGGCTAATTAATTTAAATTTTTTCATTTTTTAATATTTCGTCTTTTATAATAAATAATTGATGATCGGCGGTTAAACCTAATTTTCTAAGCGCGGTTTGTTTTTGTCCACTTATTGTTTTTATACTGCGATTATATTTTTGGGCAATCATTGAAACACTTAAACCATCGAGAAAACAGCGAATAACTTCTAGCTCTTTTTTAGATAAATCAGAAATAGAGACATTTGATAATATAGAATTTGGTGAATTATCAATGATACTTTTATAGTAAAACTCAAGTTTTTTTAAACTGTCAAAAACCTGATTAAAATAATATTTTTCTTTATATATCGCATTTATTGCATTTATTAGCTGTTGTTTGTTAGCATTTTTTTTACTTATAAAACCTTTTGCTCCACATCTGAAAATTTGTCCTATTATGGCAAGATCTGAATAGGCAGATATTACTAATATTTTTAATTTGTTATATCTTTTATGAAGATCCTTTATCAAGGTAAGTCCATCTAGATCTTGAGGTGATAATGCATAATCCATGATTATTATATCAGGTACATTGGCGGCTAAATGTTTTTTTAAGTCATGAGAATTTGTGTAACTATTTAATACTGAAACATGAGTTGATTCCAGTTCTTTTTCTATACCAGATAAAATTATAGAATGATCATCAAGTACAACTACTTCTATCTTTTTCATACATATCCTTTACAATAGCAGAAACTGGAATAGTTTTAAGAATGTCATTTTTCTCTTATAAACAAAATCTTCAATAATTTATTTTTAATTATAATGGAAAAATAACGATTATAAACAATTTATTATATTTTTTTAAGTAGATTGTTAAATAGCTAATTATTGGCGTGAGAAACCGAACCCAAATTTAATAAGATATTTTATTATTTTAACAGTTAAAAAATAATCAAAATGTTGCTAATTTAGTCTGTGGTTTATCTAGATGGTATTATAAATTTAAATATTTTCTTTATTGTTAAATTTTTTAGCTGAAAATTAATTAAACATATTGCTATAGAAATAGAATTTATTTAGGAACTTGAAGAAATTAAGAATTGTTAGACCTATTTTATACAAAGTTAATGATTTAGTGGATAGAACCTATTTTTAAGTTATGTAACAATAAAAAACTATTATGCCGAAATACATGCCGAGTTATATATTAATTATCTTAGGATAAAAAATAGTAAATTATTTTGTTAGATTACTATAACTACACTTTATTTTTTAGATAGTTATAGTATTTTAACTATTTAATAATTAATACATATTTAACATAGAAAAAAGCCCTCTATAATAGAGGGCAACAAAGACAGGGATGGTGTCTATGGCAAGGAAAAACTTCAATGATTACTTGCTACTTATCGCTAAGTTTGTTACGAAATATTCAATACTTTGATCGTGATAGCTGTTTTTGATGTTGTTTCTCCAGTATCATTTTTTGATCGTGTGTCAATAATTTATAAAATTGGTGATAAATACGAGCCATCTCAATTTGTTGTTCAACAATCTCTTGTGACAGTTTTTCTGCTGTTGCACGAAAAGCGACTTCATCAAAAATATCTGCTGTCATTAAATCATGTAAAGTTTCTCGTTCTTCACGTGAAACATTCTTTTTAAAGCTTTGTTGCCGCTGTGAAGCCATCAGGTCACGCATTTGCTGGCGTTGTCTTTCGCTTAATGTAATACCTTTTATTAAAGGAACAAATATATCATAAGGATTACATAGCCGGTCTCTTGTTATGTTCCGCTTAGAAATAGGGCTATCATGTTTTACAGCCTGTATTTGTTTGGCGGATTGTGTTGCTGCTAAATTAACATCTGCTGTTTCGGCTAAAGCCGATGTTGAGCCAACAATAAATAGCGATGATGTAAAAGTTATCATTGCCCAGTGACGCATTAATAATTTACTCCCGCCCTCTTTGGATAAAAATGTTAATATTATACTAACTATATCCGTGTGGTTGAAAACTAGCGTCAGAGCGTGTAAAAGAACGTAAAGTCATGGCATCGCGGCGATTCTTGTCGTATTTTGCTCTTGGAGGATATGACTAATGCATAAAATCTTACTTGTTGATGATGACCGCGAACTGACTTCGCTGTTAAAAGAATTACTTGAAATGGAGGGCTTTAGTGTAATTATCGCCTATGATGGCGAACAAGCATTAACGCTTCTCGATTCAACAATTGATCTACTGTTACTTGATATCATGATGCATAAGAAAAATGGTATTGATACATTAAAAGAGATACGTAGACAATATCAAATTCCGGTGATTATGTTAACCGCTCGCGGTAGAGATTTGGATCGTGTTCTTGGTTTGGAATTAGGAGCCGATGATTATTTACCTAAACCATTTAATGATCGTGAATTAGTTGCACGTATACGAGCCTTACTAAGGCGTTCAAATTGGAGCGAGCAAAGTCAGGATAATCTTAATTCGTCAATCTGTCAGGTAGATGGTTTACAGCTAAATCCAGGACGGCAAGAGGCCAGTTTTAATGGAAAGGTTCTTGATCTTACTGGAACAGAGTTCACTTTACTTTATTTATTAGCACAACATCTTGGTCAAGTTGTTTCCCGAGAACATCTTAGCCAAGAAGTTTTAGGGAAACGTTTAACACCGTTCGATCGTGCTATTGATATGCATATCTCAAATTTGCGGCGTAAATTACCTGAAAGAACCGATGGTTTGCCTTGGTTTAAAACTTTGCGTGGACGAGGCTATTTGATGGTTTCAGCGACATGATAAATAGTTTAACAGCCAGGATATTTGCCATTTTTTGGTTTACGCTGGCTTTAGTATTGATGTTGGTGTTGATGGTACCTAAGCTTGATTCAAGGCAAATCACACCGCTGCTGGAGAGTGAATACCGCCAAGGTATTATGTTAGAACAGCATATAGAAGCTGAATTAGCTGGCGACCCGATTAATGATCTTATGTGGTGGCGCCGGCTCTCTAACGCCATTCAAAAGTGGGCTCCTCCAGGTCAGCATCTTATTATGGTGACCAGTGAAGGACGGGTTATTGGCGCTATGCCTAATGAAATGCAGGTGGTTCGTAATTTTATTGGGCAATCAGATAATGCAGATCATCCGAAAAAGAAAAAATATGGTCGGATCGAGATGTTAGGGCCATTTTCAATTCGTGATGGGGAAGATCATTATCAACTTTATTTGGTTCGACCTGCAAGTAGTCCCCAGTCTGATTTTATAAGTTTACTTTTTGATAGACCATTTTTGTTACTAGTTGCCACGATGTTGATTAGTGCTCCCTTGTTGTTATGGTTAGCGTGGAGTTTGGCAAAACCGGCCAGAAAATTGAAAATGGCAGCTGATGATGTTGCTAATGGCAATTTACGTCAACACCCTGAATTGGAATCTGGACCCCAGGAGTTTTTGGCGGTAGGAAACAGCTTTAATCAGATGATTAGTGCGTTAGAAGGAATGGTTAGTGCACAACAGCGTATGATTTCTGATATTTCCCATGAGTTACGTACTCCATTAACACGCCTACAATTAGCGACAGCATTACTACGTCGCCGGCATGGCGAGAGTAAAGAGTTAGAACGGATTGAAACTGAAACGTTGCGTCTTGATGGTATGATTAATGATTTGTTGGTACTGTCACATAGTCAACATAAGAATGAGATATTGAGACAAAATATAAAAGTTACCGATCTTTGGAATGATATTTTGGATAATGCCACTTTTGAAGCCGAACAAATGAACAAAACGCTGAATGTTACCGCTCCGCCTGGTGCTTGGACGATTTATTGTAATCCTCCTGCTTTGGGTAGCGCATTAGAAAATATTGTTCGCAATGCCTTACGTTATTCCCATAACCGTATTGAAGTTGCATTTAAAGAAGAAAATCAAGGTATTTTGATTACAGTAGATGATGATGGTCCTGGTGTATCAAAAGAAGATCGAGAAAAAATCTTCCGTCCATTCTATCGAACTGATGAAGCGCGAGATAGGCAATCTGGCGGGACTGGTTTAGGGCTAGCGATTGTCGAAACAGCGGTTTTTCACCATAAAGGGTGGGTAAAAGCTTCGGACAGTCCATTAGGTGGGTTGCAATTAAGGCTTTGGTTACCGTTGCATGGCCGTTAACTATTTTTTACGTGAAAAATTACAGGATTTAATAATGTTTTCAATAGTATTGAGTTTGTAACTTGTTGAGTAATACATTATCATAATTAATGAGTTAAAGGTTATATTTCTTTGCAGCAGAGCAGATTTCTTATCCTGATTGGTAGCCATTATTTTTGCTTCTAAAAGGGGATATTAAATTAGTTTAATGAAGAAAAAAGTTGAAAGATAGTTTAAAAAGATAATAACTATTTTATTTTTATAGTTAGATTAGATAAAAAATAACTATCTTATTCTCTTTATGTTTTATTACTTTTTATAATAAATTGATTTTATTGTTAATTTGTTATCTTATTTGCGTTAAATCATAATTACTTAAAAAAATGTTTTTATCTTTATAATGTATTAATGATTAATGTATTATTCTGTTTAAATGTTTTTTAACGTTTTTTATCTTGTTTGTTTCAATATATTTCATTATGTAAACTATTTTATCATATTAGCATTAATGGCATTTGATCAAGTTATGAATTAAAATCCTGCCCTTAGTCAGTTAGCTACGCAGAGTATATGCCGTGGCTTATAATTATGTTATTACCTAGTTGATTATATTGAATAATTTAATTACCTATAACTTTGTGCTAGGGGTTATAATTTAGTAATAAAAATAGCTGATTGTTAAACAGCAGAAAATTCATAGAGTGATAATTAAATTGGTTAAAGAAACCGTGATATGCCCAGGTTTGAGGTAATGTTTGTAAACTCAATGCGGTAAACACTAAACACATATCTAACATGACCCATTAAATCTCTTAGCATAAAGCTTATGTTAGGGGGCAAAGATAGCTTAAGACAGTTAATTTGTTATCAAAAATTGTTTTGTTGAAAGCATTAGCAATGATAAAAATAATTTTTTAATGATGAGTAAATCAAAGTTTATCGTATCAGTAAGTGATAAAATAAATGGTAAGTATGTAGATCGAGACCTAAGACCGCTTAATGCATACTCTGTAAGGCTTAGGAAATAGCAAAATCATATAACTTTTTGATGAAAAAAGGATTGATATTCAAAAGGATATATGATTGGTAAGGCTAAAGATGGTGCTCTGGGAACCGACAACTCAGTGCGGTAGCTATGTTTTATTAAATGGACTTTTCAACAAAAATAATTAATTATTAAAAAATTTAATTAGTTATGAAGAATTAAATAAAAAATTAAAACGTTAAAGTTTTTCGTAATTTGCATAAAATTTTTTAATAGTTAAATAATCTATTTTTTAAATTAAGTTATTTTCAGCGTTCTATTTTTATAATTTTATTCCGTTTTATTATTTAATATATTTTTAATAGAGATATCATTGGAAAAAATTGATAATATATGAGAAGAATTAAGAAATTAATAAATTATATAATGTGTTTTTTATTACCTTTAATTTATAAACCTAAAAAAAACATAATAATATTTACTTTTGACGGTAATAGTTTCAAATTTAATACAAAAGTATTATTTGAATATATAATATTGAAAAAAAGTCAAGAGATTGAATTAAGATATATTATTAATGATGATTTGTTAAGAGAAAAATTAATAAAGCAGTATGGTAATAAATTTATCACTACAAAAAGTTTTTCACATTTAAAAATAATTTCACAAGCAAAAGTATGGATAACAGATGGAGGTTTTCCTTTAAAATCACCATTTAATCATAAAAAAAGAGTTTTAATTAATTTATGGCATGGTATTCCCTTGAAGAAAATTGGAGTCATGGGATATAATGGCCTTGAAAAATTTAGAGTCTGGTTAACATTAAAGATGTTTTCTTCAAATTATTCTCTTTTTTCATCAACAAGTGATAACTTAAAAAAAATATACGCAAAAAGTTTTTTAATAAAGGAAGATATCGTAATTTCATTAGGTCAACCAAGAAATGATCTTCTTTTCTATAAAAAAAACAAAATTAGTGATTATATTGAAGAATTACCTTTATATGAAAAGGTCATACTCTATGCTCCAACATGGAGGAAGGGTATTTATGGACAAGATTGGAAAGGTGATGATACTAAATTTTTTCCTTTTACTGATTTTAATCTAAAAAAATTAGAAGATTTTTTATCGAAAAAAAAAATATTACTTTTAATAAGACCTCATCATTTACAACAAGTAAAAATAGAGGAAACTTATTGGATAAGGAATTTTTCTGCCAGTATTTGTAATGAAATAATGGATGTACTATCTAATTTTTACTTATTAATTACTGATTATTCTAGTATATATTTTGATTTTTTAATATTGGAAAAGCCCGTTTTATTTTTACCTTATGATCTTACTTTATACGAAAAAAATGTTGGTTTGAATTTTGAATATAATGATATAACACCTGGACCGAAACCAAAAAAACAATCAGAATTTATAAGAGAAATATATAAATTATTAAACGATAACTCATATTATTTAAAAGAAAGAAAATTCACAAACAAATATTTTAACCAAACAGTTAAAGGCAGCTCTCAAAAAATTTATTCTTTTATATTAAGAAAACTTAAGGAGAAAGAGTTTGTCTAATAAGAAATTAATTTTCATAACACAAAGTATGGTAGGTGCGGGTGGTGTTGTTAGGGTCATAACAACTTGGGCGAATTATTTTGCTTATAAGGGTTATTCATGCGAAATATTATCAGTAGTGCCAGGAAAATCTTATTTTGAGTTAGCTAAACAAGTAAAGTTTGATTTTGTTAAGTTTATATTTAAATTTAAAGTATTATTTTTACCAATAAATATATTTTTGATTTTACCTATCTTATTCAGAGCAAAAAATGCATATCTGATTGTTAATAAATCTGCGTATATTGAGCCGATATATTTATGGAGAAAATTAGGGCTATTTAAATCAGTTAAGCTTATATATTTTTGCCATGGAGGTAATAATGATTTTGAACAATATTATATGGCAAAATGGTCTACAAAACATCGTGTGAATATGATATTTAGTGTTTTTGATAAGGTTATATGTTTGTACAAAAACACAGATAAAACTCCCAAAGAAGTCATTGATGAAAAAATAGTATATATCAAGAATCCTTGCCCATTTGATATTTTTTATCGTACTAGTTTTTTTAATAATAAAGTTGTGAGTTATATAGGAAGAATAACAAAAGAAAAAGGAATAGATATATTAATAAAAGCTTGGAAAAAAATAGAAAATAAAGATTGGCAATTAATAATTGTTGGTGATGGAAAAGATAAAGATAAATTCATTTCTCTATCTAATGAATTACATATAAAAAATATTAAATTTATTAAATCGAAAAATGATATTAAACCTTATCTAATCGACTCAACAATTAATGTGTTACCCTCACTTTTTGATGGAATGCCAATGAGTATAATTGAAGCTAAATCTCAAGGTTGTGTGGTCATTGCGACAAAGACGAATGGAGGTAAAAGATTAATTAATGATGGGATAGATGGATTATTGGTTAAAATTTCAGATATAGATGATTTAGCTATAAAAATCAATAGGTTAATTAATTCGGATGAATTAATAAATAAATTAAGACAAAATGCCTATATTCAAGCTGAGGAGTTTATGATCGATAAAATAGCAAAAAATTGGAGTTTGATTTTAACTGATGATAAGTGAGTATAGTCCTGTTTTTATTTCTTTATCCGCAATAATATATTTATTTGTTGCAATACTATCCGATAGTTTTAAGAATAAAAAAATAGATTATATATTATCATTCTTAATGGTGATAATGTATGTTGTCATTTTAGGTTTACGTGACTATTCTATTGGTTCTGATACGGAAGCATATGTAAGTAATTTTATAAATGGAGATCGTAATTTTGAGTTTTTATTTACACTATTTACCGATGTAATAAGATCATTTACTGATAATCCAAGTAATTATTTATTAATTTTATCTATAATATACGGAATAAATATTTTTATAGCCTATTTCATTTTTGGTAGAAATGTTAACTCTCAAATAATAATATTTATATTTTGTGTGTTGTTTAGTCAGGCAATGTTAACAGGAACAATCAATTACTTTAGGCAACCACTTGGTTTTTCTTTTTTATTAATAGGTTTAGCACTATATACAGTAAAAAATAGATTAAATTTAATTATACTTTTATTATTTTTAGCTTCAGTATTAATACATAATGCTAATATAATTTTAATATTTTGCATAATTTTCTTTAGATTTTTTAGTTTAAGGACAGCATTATTATTTTTATTATTATCTTTATTTTTATTTTTATTTTTATTTTTATTTTTATTTTTGTTAGGCTTTGGCGATTATATTGTAAATAATTTTAGTAATTATTATATAATTCAAAGAACGCTTGCACGGCATATATACTTCAATGTGCGACGTTCAGAAACTACAATCTATCTTAATATATTAATGTACATGTTTCATCTTGCGATTTTTCTTTATTTTTATAAAAAAGATAATAATTTTTTCTTTAGAAGATTGATAAAAACATATATATCAATCTTTTCTTTATCAATTTTTATGTCTTTTAACAGAGAATTAGCTATAAGACATTATATAATGTTGCAATATTTGATACCTATATTATATATGTGTATTTTAAGTAGTAATGTTATTTCCAATTCATTTAAATCTTTAGTAAAGATATTTTTTATATTCTATACTTTATTATATTTGTTTTATTTATTAAATAGATCTTGGTTTGTAGATCAATTTATAGGAAATATTATTCATTAATGAGGATTTATGAAGAAAGTAATTACATATGGAACTTTTGATCTTTTTCACGTAGGGCATATTCGTTTATTAAAAAGATTAAAGTCTTTAGGTGATTATTTGATTGTAGCTATTTCAACAGATGACTTTAATAGCTTAAAAGGTAAGAAATCATTTTTTTCGTTTGCCGAACGAAAGGAAATTGTTGAATCGTGTAAATATGTTGATTTAGTGATTGCTGAAAATAATTGGGAACAAAAAAGGCATGATATATTAAATAATCAAGTAAATATTTTAGGTATGGGTAATGATTGGTCAGGAAAGTTTGATAGTTTAAATGATATTTGTGAGGTAATATATTTAGATAGAACAGAAAGTATATCCTCAACTCAAATAAAAAAAGAGTTAGCGATTATTACACCAGAAAAATTAGCAGAAATAGAATATTCCGTAAATAACATATTCAATGTGATAAGGTCTCTATCAGGAGTTAATAAATAAATGGTAAATCCTAGAATTATTACCTGTACGGGATATGGGGGAACTGGTTCAAGTGTTGTGTCTGATCTTTTAAAAGAATTTTCAAATGTTTATTCATTTGGGGATTTTGAGTTTAGATTTCTGCAAGATCCCAAAGGAATTAGAGATTTAGATTATGGCTTAGTGCAAAATAATAATAGATTGACTACAAGTTATCATATTAATAATTTTATTAATTATGTGAATTTTTTAAGTAGTAGTAAAGTATATCCATATGAAAAGTTTTTTAATGGTGTATTTAAAAAATTATCAATTGAATATATAAATAATCTTACTGAAAGTCGATGGGAGGGTTACTGGCATCAAGATATAATAGATGCATCATTATTTGAAAAATTGCTTTACTATACAGAACGTTTTTACCAAAAGAAAGTATTAAAAATTAAAGATAGTAGTGCTATTTTGTATAATAAATTTTTTAATAAAAAAATGTACTATGCATATCCAAGCGAAGATTTTTATATTGAAACTAAAAAATATATTAGAAAATTAGTTAATAGTACTAGTTTTGACGCTTTACCTTATGTTGTTTTTGATCAGTTGGTTCCTCCTAATAATACATTACATTATTCTAAATATTTTGATGATATAAAAATCATCATTATTGATCGTGATCCAGTTGATCTCTATTTATTGAATAAAGAGTGTTGGAAAGAAAAATGGATACCTACTGATAGTGTCGAACAATATGTTAAATGGTTTGAGCTGCTAAGAAAGCACCAAAACTATGAACATGAAGATAGCTCTATAGTACTTAGATTATCATTTGAAGATTTTATTTATAATTATTCAAAAACTGTATTGAAAGTATGTAATTTTTGTAATTTAGATATTATTGATCATAAAAATAAATTTAAATATTTTAATCCAAATGTCTCCGTAAAAAATACTCAACTGGAAAAACAATATCCTCATTTTTTAAAAGACATTAATTTTATAAAGAAAAAGCTAGTTCAATATTGTTATAAATTTAACTTTTAATTCTTAAAAAGATCTATCTATGAAAAATGTTATCTATACTTCAGGTGTGTTTGATCTATTACATGCAAGCCATGTCAGAGCACTTAAGTCAGCAAAAGCTCAAGGAGGAAAAGATGCTATTTTAATTGTTGGCGTTGCAACCGATGAAGATACTCAATCATATAAGCGCAAACCTGTTATTCCTTATGAGCAACGTATTAAGATGATAAAGTCATTAGATTTTGTCGATGAAGTGATAACAGCACCTTTATTTACAAATAAACAGTTTTATGATTTTTTTGGTATTACATTACATGTACAAGGAGATGATGATGCTGGTGCCATTGATTATTACAAAGGAGGTAAGGATTTATCCATAATCCGATTTATTGGTCGAGATCCCATAGAGTCAACAACATCTTGTATTTCAAAGCTAAAAGATATAGTTGGGGAAGATTTCATTGTAGAGCCATTATATGGCGGCATATCAAATATGGCATGGAAAATATCATCTAAGATGCTTGCTAAAAAGTGTGTTCTAAAATATTTACAATCGTCGACTGCTGAGTCTTTTTCTTTACGGCATGATTGTATTATATTGGGCGGAACTTTTGCATTATATCAATATATTGATGGTATTGTAGGTCACGTTAATAGTAAAGAAATTGTAGAGTATTTTATACAGAAAAAAAGGGATACTAAAAACTTTATAACTGGATTGCAGGCAAAAAATGAGATTAAAGCATTTTGTCCAGCATTAATGAAGTACATAGATAAAAAAAATATTGTTCTTTTGGAAACGCTAAAATTCTTTGACATAATATATGAAGATATACGGAGTTGGTGTTGGACGCATAATGATTTAGTCAGAGAAAATATTATTAAAACAAGCAAAAATGAAATAATTTTTATAGATTGGGAGTATGCGGATATGGCTCCTTTTGAAATGGATATTGCTTCTTGTGTAATTAATGATGTTATTGACTTTTCAGATTTGGATCAAAATGAATTTGATATTAAATTTGTCTCTTTACTTATTATTTTTCAATGTATCGTATGGATTAATTGGTATAAGCATTATCCTGAAAAATATGAAGAAAATCTTGTTAAAATGTATATAGAAAAAATGAATTTTTATAAGAAAAAACTTAGAGAGATTAAATGATAGAATCAATTCTGAATAATAACTTGAAAATAGCATGTGTATTAATAATAGTCTTAACAGTATATGTTTTAATAAAATTTAGAAATACGAAATATAATGTCTCTTTAGTTTCCTCAGCTACCCCTGTATCCAAATTAGCATTTTCATGTATTCTTTTTACATCAGGTTTGGATATAGGATTAATAATGTTTCCTTTAATGGAATTTAATAAATATAAAAATCCAGAGTATTTAGGTATTAATCCATTATCTGTAGAAATTGGTTTTTGGGGGGGGGCAGTATGGATTTTTTATTTTTTAACGACATTTTATTTTGCTTATATTGAGGTTAAAGTAAAATTGTTTGAAAATAATAAGATGAAGTTTATTTTAGCTTTACTTATGCTTTTACAGCAAATTTATTTGTGATTTTTTTTAAATTTTATTTCTCTGATTTCTCTGTAGAACAATATCAAGATTTGTTTACGCATACTACAATTGTCATGATAACTGTGGGACTGCTATTTTTATCAACACTTTCTGCGTTGAAAGTTAGATTTATAAAAATACTAAGTTATTTTTCTATCTTTTTATTTATTGTTTTAGTTGTTATTGGTGTTGTCTTAAATATTACTAATAAATCAGCGGTATTATTTTTATCTACATTATCTTTAGGTATTTTTGATTATATTAAAAACATATATTTGTTTGTTATTCCTATGAATGAACACCATCAGTTTTATATGTTTTGGTGGTTTTCGTGGAGTTTGATGATTGGAAAATTTGTTGCATCCTTTGTCCCTAATGGAATGACGCCAATAGGATTATTTATTCTAATGTTAGTAGTACCAACAGCATTATTGGCTATTTGGTTTACTGTATTATATCTTTTTTCATTGGAACATAATTCAGTGCCAATTTATTATTTTATGATAATGAGTATTGTAGGCTTATTATTTATTGTCAATTCTTTTGATTCAATATTAAGGGTAAGTGCTGATTTAGTGATGAAATCAACTAAATTAAAAAAATATAATTATGCTTTATTGTTTTCATATTTGCTATTAGTGATATTTTTTATTGGTTATACAGGTTTTATTAGTTCATCAGAAGGATTTATAAAGATTGATTATACAGGTACGCTAGCAATTTTTATAATATATTATATGCTGTATAATTTAATTAAACAAAAGTTTAAAAGAGGAAAATATTGTAATGTTATATAATTTTTCTGTTTTAATCTCTGTTTATTCTAAAGAAAATCCATTATTTTTTGATTTGGCATTAGACAGTATTTATCGGCAAACTTTTTTACCAAATGAAATTATTGTTGTTCAAGATGGTAAATTAACTCAACAGTTATATGACATTATAAATAAATGGAAAACGTTGTTACCGATTAAAGATGTTATTCTTCAAGAAAATCAGGGTTTAGGTATTGCTTTGAATAGAGGATTAAATGCATGCACTAATGATTTAGTTATGCGGGTTGACTCTGATGATATAAATCATACTGATAGATTTGAAAAGCAATATAATTATATGAATAAAAACCTTGATATTACTATGTGTGGTTCACATATTGCGGAATTTGATAATGAGCCAACAAATATTATAGGCTTTCGGTTTGTACCAATAGGCAAAGAAATTAGTTCTGTTATTAACAAACGTAACCCATTTAATCACATGACAGTTTGTTTCAGAAAAAAGCATATTCTTGCTGTTGGTGGTTATCAAGATTTCAAATTTATGGAAGATTATTATTTATGGATAAGGCTTTATGCACAAGGATATAAATTAGAAAATATAAATGAAATTCTAGTTGATGCAAGAACCGGGATAAAAATGATAAAAAGAAGAAAAGGTATTTTGTATTTAAAATCTGAAATAATTATGTTGAAATATTTATTGAAATTTAAAATAGGTAAAAATTTTTCTACTATATCAATTTTTACTTTGCGAGCAATATTCAGATTAATGCCTTCTTATCTACTATCTAAATTTTATATGATATTAAGAAAATAATAAATTTTGTTATCTAGCAATTTATGGAGAATTTGAATAAATATGTTAGTTGCTAAATAATAATTAATTATAAACATGTTTGTAAATTTATTTTTATATCTAAAGTCATTAAACTTAGTTTATACAAAAATGATAAAAATTTACTATAGTGTAATAATGGTTAAAAACAATTGATATAGAAGATACTAATAGCCTTTTTAGCGATTTATTTGATAAAGTTGATAAATAAGATAGAGATAATATGAATCATTCTATAACTTTTAATGGTATTTATAAGCTTGTTTTAAATTTGTTTAGATTTACTTTACCTGTTGTTATTATTCCCTATGTCTATCGTACTATATCAGCTGATAATATTGGTGCTGTTGATTACGCAGAAAGTATATATTCATATATAAATTTTCTAGCTGTTTTAGGAATATCGTATTATGCAATTAGAGAATTAGGTATAATAAGAAATAAAAAAATAAAAGCGTCTCAGCTTTTTTCTAATATTTTTGTCGTAAATATTATGACGGTTTTGTTTTCTTTGTTTGTTTATTTAATAATTCTATTGTTTTTTATATCTGATGATAAAGTTTATTTAATTTCTCTTGTTTTAATGTTTAAATTATTTTTATTATTGTTTGATATTGAATGGGTTAATGAAGCTTACGAAGAATATAAATTTATATCTATAAAAACTATGTTTTGTAGGTCAATTTCTTTGATCTTAATGTATTTTTTAGTTACTACAAAGGAAGATTATCTAATTTATGTATGGTTAAATGTATTATTTGATACAACAAACTCTTTAATTTCTTTATATTATATTTTAATTTATAGAAAAAAAGTATTTTTTTCTTTTCGATTAATAAAATTATCGTTAATAAAAAAATATTTTAAAAATATAATTGCAACTTTATTTGTTATTGATATTGGTTTTTTCTTTTTTAGTTTTGATAAGATTATGTTGGGTATATATGCATCAAATAAGGAAGTTGCATATTATAGTTTAGTTCAAAAAATAATTCTTATTACTGTTGTTTTATCATCAACTTTAACTCAAGTTACCTTGCCTAGATTATCTATACTTGCTAATCAAGATAGGGTTGCATTTTCTATATTTGTACAAAAAATATATACAGCATTAATGATGATAGTTATTCCATCTTTATTTGGTGTTTTGTTTTTATCAAAAGAAATTTTATATTTTTTTGGTTCAGTAGAATATTTTGGTGCAGTCAATATTATGCATATTTTTTCTTTTTATCTTCTGATTTTTGTTTTTTTGAAAGTTATAGGTAGTCAAGTTCTATTTTCTTTAAATAAAGAGAAAGTAATTATTTTATTATTGTTTATATTTGGTGGAATAAATATTTTTATCAAGTTTTTTATTAGAAATTATCAAACAGCGGAAATAAGCATATTAATCACTATGATTTTGCTGTTTATAATGTGCTTATTTCTTTATATTTATATTTATTTTAAAGAAAAGATAGTTATTAAACTCTTAAATTCTAGTATTATTATATATTTATTTGCATCAATTCCAATTTTTATTTTACCATTTGTTAGAAAATGTTTCGATAATATTTATTTGTTTATGTTTTCTAGTGTTATATATTCTGCCATTACCTATTCTTTGATATTATTTATTTGTAAAGAAGAAATATCACAAAGTCTTATAAAAAAAGTACTCATTAAATTCAATTGAGATTTTATTATTTAATTTAAAGGTTTTTTCATGCTAACAATCCTCGGTGGTTCCGGTTTTATCGGTACCCGTCTTGCTAATCAATTAGCATCACAGCACATTGATTTCAAAATTATTGATATTAAAAAAAGTCAGCTGCATCCAGATAAATGGCTATTTGGTGATGTGACTAAAGCAGAAACCCTATTGGAGCCATTAAAAGACGCTTCCATTATTATTAATCTAGCAGCGCAGCATCAAGATAATGTTCATCCTACCAGTCTCTATTATGACGTGAATGTGGATGGGGCGAAAAATGTTTGTCAGGTTGCTGAACAATTAAATATTAAACAGATTATTTTTACTTCTTCGGTGGCGGTTTATGGTTTTGTTGCACAAGAAACTGGCGAAGATGGTAAATTTCAGCCATTTAATGATTATGGTAAATCGAAGTTGGCGGCGGAGCAGGTCTATGATGGATGGCAAGCGAAAGATAGCCAACGGACATTAGTGACTATTCGACCGACAGTGGTTTTCGGTGAGGGTAATCGCGGTAATGTTTATAATTTATTTAGACAAATTGCTGCCGGGCGTTTTTTGATGATTGGTTCAGGTAATAATCAGAAATCGATGGCGTATGTGGAAAATGTGGCTGCGTTTTTATATTTCGTTACTCAATTAAAAGCGGGTCGTCATATTTTTAATTATGTTGATAAACCTGATTTTACCATGAATCAATTAACCGAAATTATTTGTCTGGCATTACAAAAACAGAAATCTGATCTACGTATTCCTTATTCGTTGGGTCTTTTGGCAGGTTATGGTTTTGACTTGCTTGCTAAAATAATGGGTAAAAATTTTCCGGTTAGTAGTATTCGGGTGAAGAAATTCTGTGCGCGTACGCAATTCAAATCTAATACTATCGCTGAAACGGGATTTGAAGCGCCGGTAACCTTGGCAAAAGGGATAGAAAATACCGTTCAGTTTGAGTTTAAACATCATTAGATTAATAAAAAACTTTTTGCTTAGTTAAAAACTTAATAGTAGCGATGACTATGTTAGAATACAGCGCTTATTATTGAGGGCTGTATGTTAAACATCGTTTTATTTGAACCGGAAATTCCACCCAATACTGGCAATATTATTCGTCTGTGTGCGAATACGGGTTTTCAGTTACATTTAATTGAACCGTTAGGTTTTACCTGGGACGACAAACGTCTGCGTCGGGCTGGATTAGATTATCATGAGTTTGCTAATATTCAGCGCCATCATGATTATTTTGCTTTTCTAACCGCTGTGGCTTTATCTAAAGCGCATTTGAAGACACCATCTGGTAACCGCTTATTTGCTTTGACAACCAAGGGAACACCGAGCCATAGTAGTGTGGTATACCAGCCGGGGGATTATTTAATGTTTGGACCGGAGACGCGAGGCTTACCTGCTTATGTTCTTGATGGATTGCCAACCAGTCAAAAGATCCGTATTCCAATGTTAGCAGATAGCCGCAGTATGAATTTGTCCAATTCCGTTGCGGTAGTGGTATTTGAAGCATGGCGCCAGTTAGATTACTCAGGTGCGCTGTTACGCGAGTAATTTTATTCTGCACAAACTATTGTTGGTTAGATACCCTCACCAAAACCATGGATTGAATTGCTAAAGTTTTGATCCATATCCAGCGAAGGTTTTTTGCTATTCGGCCTTCCAACTTTGCGCGCCGGTACTCCCGCCACAGTAGTGTGCGGGGGCACAGCATGAAGTACTACCGAACCCGCGCCAATTTTGGCGCCCTTGCCAATTTCTATATTGCCTAAAATTTTTGCTCCTGCCCCGATCATCACCCCCTCACGAACTTTAGGATGCCGATCTCCTTCAGTTTTGCCAGTTCCACCGAGCGTGACCGATTGCAAGATTGACACGTCATTTTCCACTACCGCTGTTTCACCGATAACGATACCGGTTGCGTGATCAAGCATAATACCGTAACCAATACGAGCAGCAGGATGGATATCAACCGCAAAAGAGACGGATATTTGGCTTTGCAAATATATTGCTAATGTCTTGCGGTCTACCTTCCATAACCAGTGGCCAATACGATAAGCCTGTAAAGCATGAAAGCCTTTTAAATATAATAAAGGGATTGAATATTTGTCGACGGCTGGATCACGTTGTACGATGGCTTTAAGATCACGCGCTGCATAAGCGATCATTTGTTTATCGTTTTTATAGGCATCTTGAATGATCTCTCGAACAGCAATCGCTGGCATAATCGGGGTAGCTAATTTATTGGCTAGTATATAGCTAAGCGAATCACCAAGATTGTCATGTTTAAGTAGTGTTGCATGAAAAAAACTGGCTAATATTGGCTCACAATTGGCAAAAGTTTTACCTTCTTGTTTAATTGTCGTCCAAATCTCTTCAAGTTCTTGTCGCGACATATTCACACTCTGACATTTTAATAATTAAAAAACACCGGTATCATTAATTTCAGCTTTAGTTGCGCGGCTAAGTAATGTATTTGCCGCTTCGAGTACATTTTTATTACCGTATAGAACTTGATAGATTTGCTCGGTAATTGGCATTTCTACGCCAACGCGTTGCGCTAATGCACGGACTTCTTTGGTATTTAAGTAGCCTTCAACTACTTGACCAATCTGTTTTTCTGCTTCTTCAATCTGCATGCCTTGGCCGAGTAGCATGCCAAAGCGGCGATTACGCGATTGATTGTCGGTACATGTTAAAACCAGATCGCCTAAACCAGCCATTCCCATAAATGTAGAGGGTTGGGCACTCATAGCGATGCCTAAACGGCTGATTTCAGCTAATCCTCGGGTGATCAGTGCTGTGCGAGCATTGGCGCCATATCCCATACCATCAGACATACCTGCACCAATCGCAATGACGTTTTTGATCGCCCCTCCTAATTGAACACCGATCATATCTGGATTTTTATAGACGCGAAAAATTTTACCACAATGGAAAAGTTGCTGTAGCTCTTCACCAAATTCCGCATTAGAGGCGGCTACCGCAATGGCTGTCGGTAAGCCGGCAGCTAATTCTTTGGCGAAGGTTGGGCCGGAGAGGACAGCGAGTGGAATTTTGCCCCCGAGTATTTCGCGGGCAACGTCTTGTAACAGACGTCCAGTACCCTGTTCTAATCCTTTTGTTGCCCAAATAATGCGTGAGTGTGGCGTCAAGTAAGGTTGGATATTTTGCAAAACTTGATTAAAAACATGGCTTGGGACGACGATCAATATATTGTTACTCGAGGTTATTGCCGTCTTCAGGCAAGCTTCAGGTAACAAATTGTTTGGCAATGGAACGTCAGGTAAAAATGCGTGGTTGCAGCGCTCTTGTTGTAATTTTTTAATGTGCTGAGGATCATGTCCCCAAAGTAAAACGCGGTGGCCATTACGGGCAAGTGTAATGGCTAATGCGGTGCCATAAGAGCCGGCACCGATAACTGTCATCGAAACAGTGTTCATTAAGCTTCCTGATGATTTGCCGAATTTTCAGTTTGGGCGGTATGCTGTTGTTGTAGATAGTTCATAAACAAGGCCTCAAAATTAACAGGTGCTAAATTTAGTTGAGGAAAAGTTCCACGGCTAACTAAATTGGTAATACATTCGCGCGCGTAGGGAAATAAAATATTTGGGCAGTAAGCGCCTAAACAATGAGCCATTTGGCTTTGTTCGATACCATCGATAGAAAATATGCCAGCTTGTTGCACTTCGCAAAGGAAAGCAGTTTCATCAGCGACGGTGGCGGTAACAGTGACGCGTAAGATAACTTCATAAACATGCTCGGCCAATTCACTAGACGAGGTGTCTAGATCTAATTTGACTTCAGGCTGCCACTCTTGCTGAAAAATATTAGGGGCACTTGGTGTTTCAAATGAAATATCTTTGGTGTAAATTCGCTGGATCTGGAATACCATCTCTTCATGACTTTGTTCTGACATAATGTTAATTACCTTTTAAATGTCCTTATGATATTGAATTTTATAAATATAATTGCTGATGTGTCCGATGAATTACTTTTTACCGCGAGCCAGAGGTAAATTTTCGCTAGACCAGCCTGTAATTCCTTCTTTTAGAATAAAGACACGTTCAAAACCATATTGCACCAGTTGTTCAGCAGGTTTAGATGCTTCCATGCCATTTGTTGAGACAACAATAATGGGTTTTTGCTTATGTTTTTCCAATTCTCCGATATTATTGTCTTTAATTTCTGATGGAGTCAGGTTAATTGAATCAATAATGTGTCCTTTACGAAAATCATCACGGGAACGTAAATCAATAGTGACTGCTTCTTCTTTATTAATCAGTTGTATCGCTTGGGCACGGGTGATGTTTTTTGTTTTGGCGAACAAGCCCTTAAAGGTTAAAATAATCACAATGATCAACAAAGCGATCCAGGCCAGACTGAGTATTGGATGCCGGCTAATAAATGGCATGATTTCTTGCATCATGTGGGGTAATTACTCCCGTAGTTAATAATAGATAGATCTAGTTTGCAAAGTATACCTTTGTCGCTGCGCAATTACAGCCAATTTGCATAAATTGGCTAGAGTTTTTTTGCAAATAGGATTTATACCGATGATATTTGCTATCGATATCAGTTAATTGATACCACTTAAAAAGTAGCTGAATGAAAGCAATATTGATAATAACCTATAGTTATTTTGTGATTTGTTGTATAAATGAAGAAATTAAGTTTTTTCAGTATTATCCTAAAAGAAGCGGAAATGTTTACTAATTATAGTAATTGTCAATAATTTTAAGTGATATTGTTTCAGGATGCTGAACTAAGATGAACAATACCAGCCGATATGGTTTAGTCCTAATCCTTTTGGCTCTACTAAAGAGAGTAGTGGTTAAGCCGTTACTCTTTGTCTCGCTATTTTTTATCTGGCCATCAATTACCATTGCCAATCCTATCAGTGACAATAAAGTAAAACTGAAAGATCTGTTATCAAATATTGCCGAAAAAGAGAGAAGTGTTAAACAGCAGCAAGCTGAGAGAAACCATTTACTCGATCAATTGAAAAGTCAGGAAAAAAATATCGCTGCTGCTGGACGTGCATTACATGAAACACGTAAAAAACTTTCGCAGTTAGCAAAAGAAGTGACGCAATTAAATGAAAATATTAGCCGTTTACAACAACAAAAGCAGATTCATGAATCATTGTTAGCTAAGCAGCTCGATGCCGCGTTTCGATTAGGCCAGCAAAAAGGGATTGAATTATTATTTAAAGGTGAACAAGGGCAACGAGAAGAGCGTATTCTAGCCTATTATAGCTACTTAAATGAAGCTAGACAGCAAACGATTATTAAATTGCAGCAAACCACGACCTTACTTGCTGAGCAGAAACAACAGAAACAGCAAAAGCAATTGGCACAGAAAAAAAACTTAGCTAAGCAAGATCAGGAAAAGAAAACGCTAGATTCGGCTCAGGATGCTCGAAAGAAAACCCTGTTATCGTTGGAATCGACGTTAAAAGCGGATCAAAAGAGTTTGGCGGTGATGAAACGTAACGAAACACTGTTGCGAAGTAAAATTGCCAAGGCCGAGCGAGAAGCAAAAGTTAGGGCGCAAAGAGAAGCGAAAGAGGCGGCGCGTATTCGAGCAAAACAACGGCAGGCACAGCAAAAAGGCACTACTTATCGTCCAACCGAAGATGAACGGGCTTTGATGGCGCGTACTGGCGGTTTAGGTCGTCCTGTTGGTCAAGCTCTGTGGCCAGTTCACGGCCAGATTCTACATCACTATGGTGATAGTATTTCCGATGAATTACGCTGGAAAGGGATGGTGATCAATGCCGCTGAAGGAACAGAGGTTAAAGCTATTTCTGCTGGCCGTGTTTTACTTGCTGATTGGCTACAAGGCTATGGTTTAGTGGTGGTTATTGATCATGGTCAGGGAGATATGAGTTTATATGGTTATAACCAGAGTGCATTGGTGAACGTGGGTCAACAAGTTCGGTCAGGTCAGCCGGTTGCGTTAGTGGGTAGCAGTGGTGGACAGCAGCGCTCCTCGCTTTATTTTGAGATCCGCCGTCAAGGTAAAACCGTTAATCCACAGCCTTGGTTAGGCAGATAACCGTGCTAAAAAGGATTGTTTTGATAATCATGGCGCTCATGTTACTTGTCAGTGGACAAGTCAATGCTAGCAAATTGGCCATTGTGATTGATGATATTGGTTATCGTAAAAAGGAAGACAATCAGATATTAGCTTTGCCGGTGGCAATTTCTATTGCCATTTTACCAGACTCTCCTTATGGCAGAGAAATGGCCGAAAAAGCCAATCAACAAGGGCGAGAAATTTTAATTCATATGCCCATGAAACCGATTAGCCAGCAACCACTTGAAAAAAACACTTTAACGCCGCAGATGAGTGCCAGTGAAATAGAGCAGAAGATTATCGCTGCGATTAAGCAAGTACCTCATGCTAAAGGTATGAATAATCATATGGGTAGTGCGATGACGGCTAATTTAGTGGCTATGAAAAATGTTATGCACGTGCTCTCGCATTACGATCTCTATTTTCTCGATAGTGTGACAATAGCAAACACTAAGGTCAATGAAGCAGCTAAATTTTTTGCGCTGCCAACCTTGCGTCGCAATGTTTTTTTAGATGATGTAAAAACAGAAGCACAAATTCGTAAACAGTTTGCCCATGCTATTTCATTTGCCCGTAAGCAGGGAAGTAGTATTGTTATTGGCCACCCCTATCCTGCTACCATTCAAGTATTACACCAAACATTATTTGAGTTACCTAGCGATATTGAGCTCGTGGCGGTAAGTAAACTACTTAACAATACGATAAAAGATAAATTAGCTAGTCGAACGGTTGGACAAGAGCCGGAGAAAGTTCCAGCACGACCCGTGCAATTACCGCAAGTTGTTATCGGTTACTGCAAAATATCACCAGTAACAACAGCATTATCGGGTATTGATTTAATGATATATATTGTGGATGCTATTTATCATGATCCTGACTTTAAAAAATTATTTACTCAACAGAGAAAGCCACTGTTTGGCAAAAAAATTTCCTCATCCTAATAAAATAATACCTGACAACCATGACACATCACTTTGTTGGTGTGAAAAGACGCGCCATAATGCTTTTTTCTGTATCTTTAATAAATAACAGGAAATTGCGCTGACTCGTTCTGCTGTGATTTATTTTAGTATAATAGCATAGAAAATTGAGAAACTTATTGAGGATTTTAACCGTTTTATTACCTCTGGTTAGTTATCCTGTTTGGATAAATCCTATGAGTTACTGTGGTTAACGCCGGATAAATGTTATTATCAGATCAATATAAGCAACAATGATCTCGATTGAATAGAGGTAAATCCAATGATCATAGTCACAGGTGGTGCTGGTTTTATTGGCAGCAATATTGTTAAAGCACTGAATGATATAGGACGTAGTGACATTTTGGTGGTCGATAATCTTAAAAATGGGGCTAAATTTGTCAATTTAGTCGATTTAGATATTGCAGATTATATCGACAAAGAAGATTTTATCGCCAGTATTATAGCTGGTGATAATCTGGGTGATGTTGATGCGATTTTTCATGAAGGTGCTTGTTCATCAACCACTGAATGGAATGGTCAGTATATGATGAATAATAACTATGAATATTCGAAAGAGTTACTTCATTACTGTATTGAACGGGATATTGCGTTTTTGTATGCTTCTTCAGCTGCAACTTATGGTGGACGTAGTGAGCATTTTATTGAAGAGCGGCAATATGAAAAGCCATTGAATGTATATGGCTATTCCAAGTTTTTATTTGATCAATATGTCCGCAAAGTTTTACCGCAAATCACATCACAGGTATGCGGATTTCGCTATTTTAATGTTTATGGTCCACGTGAAGGTCATAAGGGGAATATGGCAAGCGTCGCTTTCCATTTAAATAGCCAAATTAATCAAGGACAAAAGCCAAAACTTTTTGCGGGTAGTGAGAAATTCAAACGCGATTTTATTCATGTAAGTGATGTAGCGGCGGTTAATTTATGGTGTTGGCAAAATAAAATCTCCGGCATATTTAACTGTGGTACCGGTAAGGCTGATTCTTTTCAGGCGGTAGCCGATGCGGTAATCGCTTTTCATCAAGAAAAAAATCTCTCAGTGGAATATATTGCCTTTCCAGATAAATTAAAAGGTTGCTATCAGGCATTTACCGAAGCAGATCTCAACAAATTACGTGCTGCAGGTTATGATAAACCGTTCAAAACTGTGGCGGAAGGGGTTGCTGATTATATGCAATGGTTAAATTGCGATGATTAAATGGAAATAGCATGAAGATATTGGTCGTTGGCCCTTCATGGGTGGGTGATATGATGATGTCGCAGAGTCTTTACCGTACTTTGAAGACTCTACACCCAGAGGCAGAAATTGATGTTATGGCACCTGATTGGTGCCGGCCTCTATTAAATAAAATGTCTGAAGTCAACCAGGCCATATCGATGCCTTTGGGTCATGGCCGTTTAGCTATCAGTTTACGTCGTCAGCTTGGTATTCAGTTACGTACTCGACGTTATGATCAAGCCTATATTTTACCCAACTCTTTTAAATCTGCACTGGTGCCTTTTTTTGCTCAAATTCCTATACGTACAGGGTGGCGCGGTGAGATGCGTTATTGGTTGCTGAATGATATTCGCCTATTAGACAAAGCCGCTTTTCCGCAAATGGTTCAGCGTTATGTTGCTTTGGCTTATAAAAAAGATTCAGTTAATAACGCCGATGAGCTGCCTAAACCGATTTTATGGCCGCAACTTTCCGTGACAGAAAGGGAAATTAGCCAGAGTAAACGCATTTTTCATATTCCAGCTCAGCTACCTATTATTGGCTTTTGCCCAGGTGCAGAATTTGGTCCAGCTAAACGCTGGCCTGCTTATCATTATGCTGAGTTGGCACAATTATTGGTTGCTGTTCACGGTTATCAAATTTTAATCTTTGGTTCGCAAAAAGATCGTCATATCGGTGAAGATATTCGACAATCGCTTTCCGTCGATTGTCAGCAACATTGTTTTAATCTAGCCGGTAAAACAACCCTTGAGCAGGCGGTTAATCTATTGGCATCTTGTCGAGCGGTGGTTAGTAATGATTCAGGTTTAATGCATATTGCAGCAGCTTTAAATCGACCGCTGGTGGCGCTTTATGGGCCAAGTAGCCCTGATTTTACGCCGCCCTTGACAAATCGGGTAGAAGTTATCCGTTTAATAACCGGCTATCATAAGGTTAGGACAGGGAGTGCAGAGAGTGGTTATCATCAAAGTTTGATTGATATAAAACCTGAACGCGTGATGACCGCATTAACTAAGTTATTGGCGGAGAGTCAGTAACAATGAAAGTGTTGATCGTTAAAACCTCATCGATGGGTGATGTATTACATACTTTACCTGCACTGACTGATGCAGTCAGATACTATCCTGATATCCAGTTTGATTGGGTTATTGAAGAGAATTTCGCCGAAATTCCATACTGGCATTCTGCCGTTAAGCGAGTCATTCCGGTAGCTATTCGTCGCTGGCGAAAAAACTGGTTGGCAAAATCTGTCAGACAGCAAAGAGCAGTTTTCCGGGCTCAATTACAACAGCAAAAATACGATGCGGTGATCGATGCACAAGGATTGTTGAAAAGTGCCTTTTTAATCACACGCATAGCTCGTGGTGTAAGTCATGGTTATGATTGGAAAAGCGCTCGTGAACCGCTAGCAAGTCTATTTTATGACTATCGCTATCGTGTCAATAAACAGCAACATGCCGTTGAACGTATCCGACAATTATTTGCCAAGAGTTTACATTATAATAAACCGACTATTGCCGGTGATTATGGTATTGCCCCCTATTTTTCACCACTGGTTTTGGCAAAGGAAAACGCTGCTGATATTATTTTCTTCCATGCCACCACACGTGACGAAAAGCATTGGCCTGAATCTCATTGGCGACAATTGATCACCGCTATACAAGCTAAAGGATTAACGGTTAAATTACCGTGGGCAACGGCTCTGGAACATCAACGTGCTCTAAGACTTGCCGCCGGTTTTAAGCATGTGGAAGTTTTACCCAAGCTTTCATTAAACGAATTAGCTCAACAAATTGTCGCAGCCAAAGCAGTCGTCTCCGTTGATACAGGTTTAAGCCATTTAACAGCGGCACTGAGCAAACCGAATATTACTCTCTATGGCCCGACCGATCCGGGATTAATTGGCGGTTATGGTGAAGCACAACAAGCCATTATTTCAGCTGATGGCAATATGGCAACAATTGAACCTAATGATGTCTATCAACAATTAATTTTAAAAATTGATAATAAATAGTGAAAATGCTTATTTATTTGTTGAAGAATTAAATTTAATCAAATATAGGGAGCTTTATCGATTAAATTGAAGCTAGCTTTGGCAAAATTGTCTGGTTGAGGCCAATGTCGGTAGAAATGATGTGACAATGAAAATGTTTTTCCTATTTCATTGTCACGCGGTTTTTAATAATTGTTTTTCTCTGGCGCAATAAATCCTAAGCACATGGATTGCGGATCAGCGCTTGGTTCTGACTGGTAAATAATGGTTTCTTTTTCAATCGTAAATTGTGGCCAATATTTTGACATCCGAGTAAAATTTTCTTGGCTGCAATCTTTACCTTTTCGCCCTAATAGTAAAGCACCATGTTTTTTGATTGTTTCTGCCGTAATATCGCGATAATAAACATTTGGTGGCTGAGCTTCACTGGTATCCCAAGGCTGAATAGTGTGCGGCCTATCAGAAGCATAGATAATAAACCATTGATAAAGATTATCTTCGCCACCAACATATTTTAATGGTTGGCCATACTTTTGCCGCCAGCGCTGTTGTCCTTCTGCTGTGAGTGCTTTAATGCCGATCATTTTCTGGCCAGCACCACGAATATTATAATTTAACACTAGGCAGTAACCTAAAAAGATCAGGCCGCCAATAATAATCAAGCCAAAAAATGTTTTTCGTAATGATTTCTTCGGTTGAGCGGAAATAGAACCAATTAACAATGGGGCCGCAATCATCATAAATGGTTGTAACCATTCTGTCATTCTCCCACCATCATGAAACAAAAACCAACCAAAAATTACGGCTAACGGAAGTAACAAAATAATGTTAACCAATTGATTAGGTTGCTCTTTAGGCCAGCTGATTTTACCGCCTAATAGATAGAGAATAATAGTAGCAATAATTAACGGATAGAAAACAGATAATGTTGAACTAACAACATGGAGGTTGAACCCTTGTTCGATCTGTGAATCAACCCATTTAAAGGCGGAAAAATCATTTTCTATTAACCAGAATAGATTAGGTAAGATTAAGGCCAACCAAAGTGCAATGGCAATATAAAAAAGTGGTTGTTGATAACTTTTTCGCACCTTAGGCACAAAAAGGGTTAATAAAAAAACAGTACCAATAAGGGCCAAGGTTGAATATTTACCCATTGTCGCTAAGCCAGACACCAGTGCAAAGGCAAGCCACCATTTTGGATGATCATAGACAGCACGTAGGAAAAAGAGCAGCACCCAGGGCCATAGCGTGACCAGAATATAGTTATCATTGTATGGGATGATATCAAAATTGATGATGCCTGATAAATTGAGTATCAATAATGCAAACCAAGCTAATTCAATTTTGTGGCTAAGGCGGTAAGCCAACTGCCATACGCCTATCATACCAATCGCTATACCAACAAAGTGAATAAAATACCAATAAAAACTGTAGGAAAAATTTAAGTAGATGGCGGGCCACATAACGGCACCAACAAACCAAGGGTTTTTGGGGGAACCCCATTCGCCATTCATTCCCCAGTTAACCGCTTCAACAGCATCGTAAGGTACAGTTGGATCTAATGAATAACTTCCACAAATCCATAAAATTGCATAAACTGACACCCACAAGTAAAGCAATATTTTTGAGTTTGTGCTAAATAAAGGCATATTATTTTTCATCGTCAGTTGTAAAATTGGTGGGGTAAAAAATCCCATTTATTTGGATTAAACCAGTAACACTATAATAAAGAAAAAATAAAATATGTAGTATTTATTAAGTTATTACTGTTTAGTTAGTTATCATAAACGCTATTTCGCTATGGGATTGAGCGATATTCAATATATTAATGATACTCGTATTTAATGGGTTACTGGTGGCAGGTAGGGTTCCAGTAGCTTAAGTAATTTTTGCAATGCCCCTTGATTCTCATGTAAAACTTCTGCTGCTTGACGACCATGATATAGACGGTAATCTTCATCCTTAAGCAAATGAGAAACAGTAAGAATTAAGGATTTACTATCATTAACTGTAATAAGGCCATCTGCTTGTTTTAGTTTGGTACAAATATCTTTAAAATTGAAAGTGTAAGGTCCCATTAAAACCGGCAGAGCATGTGCGGCTGCCTCTAAAGGATTATGCCCACCTTTTTTGACTAAACTACCTCCAACAAAAGCGAGATCTGCAATACCATAGAGTAACATGAGTTCACCCATGGTATCGCCAATAATAACTTGAGTATCCGTATTAGGAACGAGGTTTTCACTACGGCAAATATAGCGAAATTTAGCTTTTTGGGTTAACTCTTTTGCCTTTGCAAAGCGTTCCGGATGGCGAGGAACAAGAATCAGTAATAAGTCGGGAAATTGTCTTAATAGTTTAGTATGAGCCTGTAAAATAATTGACTCTTCTCCTTCATGAGTACTGGTAGCAATCCAAACTGGACGATGAGGAGCCCATTGTCGACGTAATGTTATAGCTTTTACGGCTAATTCCGGGGTGACAGAAATATCAAACTTTAGACTACCTGTAACATACAAATTTTTTCTTGCTAAACCCAGCTTAATAAAACGTTCGCCATCTTCTTGGTTTTGTGCCGCAATTAAGGTGATTTTTTGCAATAGCTTTTCGATAAAATAACCCAATTTTTGATAACGTGCCGCTGAACGTTCAGATAGACGGGCGTTAGCAATAATTAATGGAATTTTACGTTGTTTTAATTGAAGAATAAGATTTGGCCATAGTTCTGTTTCCATAATAATGGTTAATTTAGGATCGGCATGATTAAGAAAACGGCGTACAGAACCCGCTAAATCATAGGGTAAATATACATGTTGAACATCATCACCAAATGCTGATAAAACACGTTCTGAACCAGTTGGGGTCATGGTAGTAACGGTAATTGGTAGTGTTGGATAATGATGGCGTAATGCTCTAACTAACGGAACAGCTGCTAACGTTTCTCCTACTGAAACAGAATGTAATAATATCCCGCCGGGAATTACCTTACCATTACAAAAGCCATATCGTTCACTCCAACGTTTGCGATAAGCGGGGGATTTGCGACTACGCCATAATAAACGTAACCAAATAATAGGTTGAATAACGTAAATAAGTATTTGATATAGACGTAATAACATTCTATCACATTGACTGATTGAGATTAGCACTATAGTAGCATATTGCACATAGGAAAGTGCAATGAATATCTATTTAAATAGCGTTTTTATTCATCATTAAAGATAAAATTTTGTTAATTAATTTAAATTAAACTAGTGATTAACTAAAAATATAATAGTAATTATCATTTATTTTCAAAAGATAATAATTTATAGCTATTCTTATCAATGATAAGGATTTATTTTGTCAGCATAATTGTTCAATATGCTTAAATAATAAGATAATATATGTTCAATTGCCCGTTATTAGTGAAAAGAACTTTATGAAAAACAAAGCAATTTACCCTGGTACTTTTGATCCTATAACTTACGGTCACTTGGATATTATAGAACGTGCTGCCTTAATATTTGAGCAGGTAATATTGGCTATCGCAGATAGTTCACGTAAAAATCCGATGTTTACCCTCGATGAACGTATTGTCTTTGCTAAAAAACAGACAAAGCATTTAACTAATGTTGAAGTAACTGGGTTTTGTGAGCTCACGGTAAATTTTGCGCAAAAACACCAAGCTAATATTTTGATTAGAGGTGTGCGATCTGTGTCAGATTTTGAATATGAATGCCAGTTGGCGCATATGAATAGTCATCTAATGGCTGATCTGGAAACTATCTTTTTATTACCTTCACCGAAGTTATCGTTTGTTTCTTCTTCTTTGATTAAAGATGTCGCCAGACATGGTGGTGATATTTCATCTTTTTTACCAGAACCAATAGCTAAAGCTATGTTGCAAAAAATTGAACAATAAAAACGAATTACACTTAAGATTATTTTTGGCAGTTATAGCAGAAAAAAGTACTGCGTTGCCCTAGTTTTATTGATTCAATCAGTTGACCGCAGTGTGAACAAGCTTCACCTTTTTTACCATAAACAAACAGCTGTTGAGCAAAATAACCTGGTTTTCCATCTGACTGTAAAAAATCTTTCAATGTTATCCCACCTTGCTTTATTGAACACTGAAGTATCTGTTTGATCTGGATAACTAAATTATCTATCTCTTTTCTTGTTAGTGAATGGGCGGCCCTGGTTGGCAGAATTTTGGCTGCAAATAGCGCTTCATTGGCATAAATATTACCCACTCCAACCACTATCTTATTATCCATTAACCAAGGCTTGATGGCGGTTTTTTTATTTTTTGCTCGTTGGTAAAGATAATCTGCATTAAAGTCGGTAGAAAGGGGTTCCGGTCCTAAATGGAAAAGAACCGGACAATTATCCAGGTCATTAGTCCATAACCAGGCGCCAAAACGTCTGGGATCGGTATAACGCAATGTTTTGCCATCGGCTAGAACCAAGTCGATATGATCGTGTTTTTCGGCTAATTGCTCTTTGGCTAAAATGCGTATACTACCTGACATACCTAAGTGAATAATTATCCAGCCATGCTGGAGTTGGATGAGTAAGTATTTAGCACGCCGTTTAACACTTAAGACTGATTCGTTGGCGATATGTAAAATTTCTGTCGCTACCGGCCAGCGTAATTGACTATTGCGTACTATGCTATATTGTATTTTATTACCAACCAAATAGGGTTCAATTCCACGTCGGCTGGTTTCAACTTCAGGTAGTTCTGGCATAGTTTCCTTAATTATGTAACTAGTCGTTAATCTTAATACATACTACTGTATATTGTGTTGCTTAGTCGATAGAATAGAATGCATTAATGTGTTATCTGGAGTAGAAATGAAGGTTATCCCTATAATTAATAAACGATTTAATTACTGCTCTTATTGGAATTTAGGGGTAGTATTTTTTTTTATTGCTATTTATTTTCTCGATGGTGTTACGCGTTATAAGCATGGCTTAGCAGGATTAATTTACTTTACTGCGATTATCTATTTAATTAAAGATAGAAAGCGCGTTTTCAGTATATTTAAGAATAATTTATTTTTGTCTTTAGTGTTTTTTGTTATAGCAATGCTTTATTCATTAATTATCTCTAAAGATATTAACATTTCATTAAAAGCTATTAATAAAGGTGTTATTGAAAAATTATTTATTACCTCAGTAGCGATTGCTATCGTGCTCTATCAAGAGAAAAAAGAGCATATAACCAAGCTATTGATTTTTTCTTTAATTTTATCTATTTTGCCATTAGCCATTAAGGAAATTCTGCAATATATTGACGAATATCATCAGGGCATCCTGCCGTTATCAGCATTTGAACATCGATATATTTCCGATTGGTTAATTTTCATTCTACCCGCTTTACTCTCTTTTTGGTTTTATAAAGGCGTTAAAAATAAAATCTTATTTTTCTTGCTTTCGGTTACTTTTGTTGCTATTACAATCGGGACATTACAACGAGGTACTTGGTTATCGATTGCGGTAATATTTTTTATCTGGTGTGTAGTAAAAAAACAGATTAAGTTACCCAGCCTTGCTGTTATTGGCATAGGTGTCTTGTTATCCTATTTGGCAATGATTAATCAAGGTCAGTTTGATAAATTATTTTATAAATTAGGACAGACAAATAGCAGTCATCGATATAGTAATGGTACTCAGGATTCAGCCTTAGTTCTTATTAAAGAGAATCCAATAACAGGTTATGGCTATGGCGAGCAATTATTTTATAAAATTTATAATGAAAGAGTAATCGATTATCCTGACTGGATTTTTAAACAATCGATTGGGCCTCATAATACAGTTTTGTCAATTTGGTTTGCCGCTGGAATATTTGGACTAATAGCTATCCTCTATCTTTTTGTTTCGATTTTTATACACTTATTTAATGGATATCGTAATAATACGGTAAAAGACGGTTTTTTGATCCTGATGTTAATATTCATTGGCGATATAATTGTCAGAGGTTTATTTGAAACGGTAAATGTTTCAAATATGGCTATTATAATAGGAATAGCATTAGCACTGAATAGTGATGAAAAATTGATTAATTAGCTAAACTAAAGCACCTATCTATGAGGTGCTTTAAGATTATTTTTTTAATAGTTTATATTTAATTAAGCATAAGAAACCTTGCATATATTTATGTTGTAAAAATAGATGCTTGTATTTCTCTTGCAGCTCCGTTCTCTTTTCTGCCATTTTTAATGGCTGATCTTTCCACGGTGAGTGAATATATGAATTGAAAAAAAATTGACTGGCAGGGTAATTAATACCCCAAGTATGCCAGGGTTTTGTAACGCCAGTATAGTGGATAAGAATGGTGCTATCTGTAATGGTATTTTTGTATTTGGACAAATCGTGATAAGCCAATTCATTTTTCAACTTATATATACAGTTATAATCGCGAGATAAATAGATATTTTGCGTCTGAAATAATATATTTAGGGCATCTTGATCGAGATATTTTAATTTACCGAAATTTGTTTTTCCTCGTACCAGCTCCAATGATTTTTTGGAAAAATCATTTTCGATCCATTTCTGTAAATTCACATAGATTACGCCGGCATTAAAATATTTGCCATTTAAATCGGCTAAATTTAGTCGAGTAGCACTTGATTGCTGCATGCTATCAACATCGAGTACAACAGCGGCAAAAGAATCAGCTAAATTTAGCTGAAATATTTCTTTTAGGCTGCCTTTGCAAATAACATCAGCATCTAGATATAAAATAGCGTGTATGTTAGTACTCAAATATTCAAAAGCGATTAGCCTAAAATAGGTGGCGTAAGACCAGAAGTCTGAGGTTGATAGTTGTTTTAATTCTGCAGCATCTAATAGGTAGATAATTATATTAGAATTATATTTTGCTATCATTGTTTGAAAACGTTGTATATACCCGTCATCAATATAATCAGTGAATAGATGAAAATTGAAATCTGTATCAGTATTATTAATTAATACGGAATTAATTGATATCGCTGCACCAAGTAGAAAATTTTTATCGACACCATAAGCAATGTTAAAATTTTTATTATTTTCAGTAAGCTTTTTTTCCCCTGCAATATTAAATTTTTGTTTTATAAAATGCCTCATGATAAACATAGCCCTTTAACTCTTTTAAAGAGAATTCTAAATTTTGCTAAATAGTAGTGCGTATAATTCTTTAAACCTTCGTGGTATTTTTTTTGTTTGAATTTATGTTTAGCGCAATATCTTAAAAGATGTGCGCTTTCTGCTTTTAATAGCGGTTTATTTTGCCAGGGAGAGGCATTTTTTGCTTTTATAAAGGGTTGTGAAAAGGGAGATATAGCCCATTCATGCCATGGCTTGGTCGAGCCAATATAGTGAATAAAAATAGTATCAAGAGCAAAAGTATCATGTTTAACACTTTGCAGACCATAATTTATACTGTATTGAGTATTATATTTTTTTGCCAAATAGATTACTTTATTTGTTAACAGAATATTTAAAACATCTTGGTCTAGAAAAGAGAGTTTATTTCTTAACGCATTATTTTTAAGCAGTTGCATTGCCTGTGTTGAAATGTCTTCTTCTGCCCAGCGAATAAGATTAATGAGTAAAAATCCAGCATTAAAATATCCTTGTGAAATATTTGCCACTTCTAATTCGGATGCTCTTTTTTGCCACCATTTTTCATCTTTTTCTGTTACAACTGCAGCAATTTCATTATTATTGAATTGAATTTTCTGTAATCTATCTAAATTATTATTACATATGATATCTGCATCTAAGTATAAAATTTTGTCTATTTTATTTGTAAAATAGTCCGCAATGATGAATCTAAAGTAGGTGGCATAGGACCAGTTTCTAGTGCTGGGCAATGATTTTAAGCTTTGATCGTTAACTAAATAAATATTTATTTCAATTTTATATTGCCGTGCAAGGGTGTCGAATAGCGCTTCTTGCTCATGATCAAAATAATCGGTAAATATATGGAAACAGTAATTAATATCAGAATTATGTAGCGCAATTGATGTTATTGAAATTCCGCAACCGTATAAAAAATTTTTATCTACTCCATATGCAATATGGAATTTAGGGTGACAATCAGCATGCATATTTTGCGTTAAGCAGAGTTTTTGTGTAATAACTTTGTGCTTGTCAAAATACATGTACTATACCCATCTTTATAGAATCTTTTATAAAAACAAAACGTTTAGAGTTATAGTCCTCTCCTAACGGTTCTTTCTTTTATTTTTTCTGCTTTAATATTAGCGCTGAATATTAATTTTTGTTCATTATTGAGGATATTTCTTAAACTATCACAAAAATAAATTTGCATAAAACGAAAAATATCTCGTTGGGTTAACCCAATATTTAGTGAAGAAAAATATAACCCAATCAAATCCTTATCTTTCCAACGTTTTGGTACACGTTGCCGTATTTGGGCGCGATGTAAGTCAATGATTGAAATTTTTAATTTTTTTTCATCGCCGTCAAAAGGCAAATGTAATAAAAAATGGCAAATATAGCAATCGCGATGATTGACACCACATGCATGCATTTTACGCACTATTTCAGCCATTCGACAAATTAATGTTTTTTTAGTACTAAATTTTGGGGCTGAATTTTTCCAATTTACGCAGTACTCTTCTAAGCTAATGGTTGGAATAAGCGCTTCGGTAATAATGAATGACTTACGGCATAAAGGATTAATTCCTTTTTGGCCGAAAGCTTTACCATGCATCGTATTAATGCCGGCCTCAGTTAAACGATGAATGGCTTTCCATTCTCTATCGGCGCCTAATACTGGTGTTCGTAAAGAAAATAGGTTTTTTAGTATTTCTTTTAACGTAGTGCCATAATGAATTTTGAGAAAATAACTCTTTGCATTAAGCGTAAAGCATAATGTTTTGCGTGTCTCTAATTGACGAAAAATTTTACCATCTAATTTTTCTATTTCAATAAAAGGATCTTTATCTTGCCATAAGTTTTTAAAAGGTTGTTTCAGTTCAAGCATGCTGGCATCCCAAAATAATATCTGCAGCTTTTTCAGGCAAACTATATAAGTCTTGAGTATCAGCAAAGTGGCGTGCAGATTTCGCCCATTGATTTAATAGAGACTCATTAGCTAAACTTGTCGCCAAAGCATTATTAAGATTTTTTTGTCTATAAGGTTCATTTATTACTATGCCACAATCGGCGTGTTTGATATAGGGCGCATAGCCACAAATCTCGGTTGTAATGACGGGTAAACCCGCTGCAATAGCTTCGATTAATACTATGCCGGCAGCTTCTTGATAGGCAGGATGAATTAATACATCAGCAGCAGCCATCAATTCGGCTATATCATTACGCCCATGAAAAAATAAAACTTGCTTATCTATAGCCAGTTTTTTTGCTAATCGTTGATAGCGGGTAGGTGAGTCTTGCCCTACCACCATTAACATAGTTTTATTTTTTATGCTGTTAGGCAAGGAAGCTATTGATTTAAGTGTTCTATCTACACCTTTACGTTTAAAATCTGAACCAACTTGCAATAAAAGAAATTGATCTTTGGAGATGGCATTTTTTTTACGATATATCTGTTTAGCGTTAGCAATTTGCTGGTCATATTTTCTACTGAGATCAATGCCCGGTGGTAACAGATAAAAACGTGCGTCAGGTGTTTTGTAATGTTTTTTAAAGTCATCAATTTGATGTTGGGTCAACATTAATAATTTAGTGTGACTGTTTACATCAAAGACCGCTTTTTCATAAGCGATATAATGCTTGTACCGTTTGGTCAGTTTATAAAAAAAGCCTTTTTCTTTTTCAACTTTTTCTGCATAACAAACATCTGCTGCATAATAAATATCTAATCCTGGCATTTTATTAAAACCAACAATAACATCAGCAGGATGTTGGGTTAAATGTATTTTGACCTCATGATAGAATGCTTCATTACGCCCATGATTTGTATGTGCTTTAACTGGGATGATGATAACGTTAATATGAGCAGGAATTTCACCATCCCATACCATTGTGTAAACACGTATTTGATGTCCGCGTTTTTGGCAAGCAGAAAGGATCTGGATGAAATCTCTTTGTAGTCCACCAAAAGGGAAATATTTATATAAAAAAAATGCAATTTCCATGGAGTTATATCTCTATCTCAGATTTAATGGTTTGTATATCCATTGGTAACATTTTTTTTGTAGCGGCGATAATATCTTTAGCGGGAATTATTGATAGATACTTTTTATTACGATCACGCTCATGTCGTTCTGGCATTTTTTCATAATTGCCAGCCCAAATTTGAATAACGTTTTTACTCCATGGTTTCCAATATTGATGATCTGTAGCACCGAATAAGCAAATAATTGGGGTTTCTAATGCTGCCGCAATGTGCATTGGTGCTGAATCTACACCGATAAATAAAGCGGCATGACTAATTAGAGCACCTAATTCTGAAAATGTTGTTTTTCCTGCAAATTCTGTAACGGGTGATTGACGACATTGTTGTGCAATATTAGCCACACAGGTTAGATCATCTTTACTGGGACCTGATGTTAGTATAACTCGATATCCTCTAGATTGTAGATTATCAATCACTTCCGCAAATTTTTCATCATCCCAGCACTTAAATTTTTGTCTAGCTGTTGGTTGGATAACAACATAACTACTATGTACACCTAGAGAAATTAATTGATGATTAATTTTTTCCCAATCAGTTGGTTGGTAAGCCATTGTTGTACTGGAATACAAAGTATTAAGTTGAAGAGGTTCTAATATAGAGAGATTTTGCTCAACAACATGTTTTCCCGTTGGTTTAACAATATGTGTAAAACTTCCAGACCAATAGTTTGTATCTCTATGGTTGAATTGATGAGAAATTTTTATCTTGGCAGGAATACATCTTACTAAAAAAGGCACAATCCATTGATCGGCTAAATTTATAATTAAATCATAATGATTTTTTCTTAATTTATTGATTAATATAATAAAATTAACTAATTTGGCTATATTGTTATTTTTTTTGTTTTTTATGCCATAAAGTGCATGAATTTCTTTATTTTCAGACAAGATAGGTATTGTATCTTGATAGAGAAGAATATCAATTTTAGCGGCTGGATAATTTTTTTTGAGTGTGCTAATGACCGGTGTTGTCAACAACATATCTCCATGAAATCGCATTTTAATGATCAGAATTTTTTTAAATTGTTTATCCACTTGCTGCAGTCACTCTTGAATTGTTTGTTTATAAGTTTATCTGATTTTTGACCGATGTTATCTCTATAAATTCAACAAATTTAAGATAGTTAATTTTATTAGAATAATCTAAAGGGTTACCTTTTAGTCTTAGAAATAACCTTTGTTTTAAAAATTTTTAGTAGATTTGAAAAAATAATAAAAATTTGAAGTTGTACAAAGTTAAGGATTTTAAATACTATCAATGAATTAACAATAAGATTACTGATTTGTAATTTACTCTATGTTATTTTTTCTACACATAATGGTATGCGACTATTTTTAAAAACAAATATCACAAAATATTTTAGTATGTTTGAATCGATAGTGGTGAGAG
Source organism: Arsenophonus nasoniae DSM 15247 (assembly GCF_000429565.1). Taxonomy (GTDB): domain Bacteria; phylum Pseudomonadota; class Gammaproteobacteria; order Enterobacterales; family Enterobacteriaceae; genus Arsenophonus; species Arsenophonus nasoniae. Next base: position 37,384 of record NZ_AUCC01000008.1, on the reverse strand, counting down.
ATTATAATATCTGGTTAGTATAAAAGTAAGATAAGTCGATGGCGTAATTTAGTTTATTATAACAATAAAAATTGAATGATTTTTGTTATTCTTAAGCCTTTTGTTAACAGTTTGAATAATTTTAGTAATAATTTTTAAAGTTACTGATTATCTCATTTTAGATAAAAATTTTGGATGGTTATTTTATTATCCCGAAAAATTGTGATTCTCTAGCGTCTAAATGATGTTTTATTCAAAGAAAAATTATATGAATATATGAGCTCAAATTTAATAAATAAAATAATAGAATTTTTTCTTTTTTGATAATTATTTATATTCGCTAAGTTTTTCAAAAGGTTATTTATTATATTAACGAAAAATTTTTTAATTGATTTTAATACAAAGTCAAAAGAGATATTTACTACTGAAGTATTAATTAAAATTATATTGTGATTCATATTGTTCATCGCATTCTTTGGCACTCAGTCTGTATTCCTGTCGTGAAATACCGAAAATACGCCTGGTAGTTACTTTTCTCTTTACTGATGTAAACACATGATAAAATGTTTCGGTCGGCTGTTTTCTATATAATCGATTAGACATCTATTAATCAGCAATTTGGTTATCGATGATCTTTCATTAGCGATGATACGATCTTGTCTTGGTCGTTTATATCCTAATTATAAAAAAATACATTAGACTATTACTATTTTGCTACCTACAGTAGTAACAATTACTATCGATAAATTAATAAATAGCTGATATCAGAGAAAGCTGAGAATTTAAGCTTACTTAAATCATGACTAACCCAAAGGCTAAAATGTCTTAATATTTTTAATAATGGATCTATAGGACAGATTTTGTTAGGTAGCATACTTTTAGTCAGTGAAAATAACTTATTATGTATTTTAAACCATTAACAGTTTATTTCTTGATTAAAAAGAAGTAAAAAATATTAAAAGTGAGATGTAAATTTCTCAAATGAGGGCGAAGATCTTGCTGTGAACAGAACAGAATGAATAAAATGTGAATAATATAAAACTCTCTTCTATACACCAAGGCTTCTATATAAAAAACCCAGCGCAAGCTGGGTTTTTTATTAAAGAAGTTATTTAATTTTGGCTTCTTTATAAATCACATGCTTACGAACAACTGGATCGAATTTTTTCATTTCCAATTTTTCAGGCATAGTGCGTTTGTTCTTCGTTGTAGTATAGAAGTGGCCTGTACCTTCAGAAGAAACTAGTTTAATTTTATCGCGAATACCCTTAGCCATTTTTAAGCTCCTTAGTATTTCTCACCACGGGCGCGAAGTTCAGCAAGAACTGCGTCGATCCCTTTTTTATCGATTATACGCATGCCTTTTGCTGACACACGAAGTTTTACGAAACGTTTCTCAGACTCAACCCAGAAACGGTGAGAGTGCAGGTTTGGCAGAAAGCGGCGTTTAGTTGCATTCATTGCGTGTGAGCGGTTATTACCACTCATCGGGCGCTTACCAGTAACTTGACAGACTCGTGACATGTCTATTTCTCCAAAAATCTAATCAGCTCGAGCTCTATGTCGGGAATGACTGCCTCGTCAGACTTGGGAGCCTATCTCAGCAAATTTTCTTAATATAAAAAACAACTTAACTTCAGTAAAAATTTACTGAGATAGGCCCTTCTTGTCAAACCCGAGATCCTAAAAGGTGGCGTAGTATACGCCCTCTAGCGCTTTCACTCAAGCCCAGAACTAATAAAGTTGCTATTTATTAGTCAAAAAATAGTACTAGAGTAGGTCAAGCTCAACAAATGAAAGGCATTTCTTATGGGTGATGACAAAATGGTCAAGTAATTTTATGTCTATCAAACGGCAAGCATTGGCGATTCTTTCAGTGACAACTTTATCCGCTAAACTGGGCTCTGGATTACCTGATGGATGATTATGCGCTAGAATAATGGATACTGCATTTACCTTAACGGCCTGTCTTAAAATTTCTCTTGGATGTACCTCTACTCGATTTATGGTACCTTTAAACATCTCTTCGTAGCAGATAATTTGATTTTGGTTGTTTAAGAATAATACAATAAAAATTTCTCTATCTTGTCCAAGATAAAAATCAAGTAGATATTTTTTCAAGTGCTTAGGGCTTCTCATAATACTTTGATTAATAAGTTGTTGTGTGAAAAATCGTTTAGCTACTTCACCAATCGCTTGTAATTGTGAATACTTACAAACCCCTAGCCCTTTATGTGCTGAAAATTGTTGATAATCAGCCGTTAATAGTTTGTGAAGCGAACCAAACTCTTTTAATAAGTTTTCTGCTAACATTAAAACCGGAAATCCAGGCAACCCTGTGCGAAGAAAAATGGCCAAAAGCTCTTTGTCACTTAATGATGATGCCCCATAAGCTAAAAGCTTTTCTCTAGGTTGAAGTGCATAATTTATTTCGTCCATATATTTTTCCTATCTATTTCCCTGTCGCTTTAACAGGTTACAGTATGCCAAAATATGCGCCAAAATTTTCTAGCGTAGTTGCGTAGCGTTTTGCAAAAAAGTTTTTTTATGGATAAAAATTGATGCTATTCTCACCTAAACTTCAGCTTATGGTAATATCAGTAAATTCATCATTTGAATTTGGATAGATATGATGGCAGAACTTACAGGTAAAAATATTGTACTTGGCGTTAGTGGTGGTATTGCAGCTTATAAAACTCCGGAATTAGTTCGTCGTTTGCGTGATCATGGTGCAATTGTACGTGTGGTCATGACGAATGCTGCCAAATCTTTCATTACACCGTTGACACTACAGGCTGTTTCGGGCTATCCAGTTGCTGATGATTTCTTGGATCCTGCCGCAGAGGCGGCAATGGGTCATATTGAATTAGCTAAATGGGCAGATTTAATTATTTTAGCGCCAGCAACTGCAGATTTGCTTGCTCGTTTATCTGTTGGTATGGCTAACGATTTATTAACAACGGTCTGTTTAGCTTCAGAGGCAAAAATAGCTGTTGTGCCAGCAATGAATCAGCAGATGTATCGCGCTAATATTACTCAGCAAAATATTACACTACTTAAAGAGCGCCATGTTTTAATTTGGGGTCCTGATGAAGGTAGTCAAGCTTGTGGTGATATTGGCCCTGGTAGAATGCTAGAGCCGTTAGCTATTGTCGAGTTAGCTGAGAATAGTTTTCAGCATAAGCAAGATATGGTAAACCTGCATTTAGCAATTACGGCGGGGCCAACCCAAGAGGAAATCGATCCCGTTCGTTTTGTTACTAATCATAGTTCGGGAAAAATGGGTTTCGCGATAGCACAAGCGGCTGCAGAGCGAGGCGCTAATGTAACACTTATTACCGGTCCAGTTAATTTATCAACGCCAGTAGGCGTTAAACGTATTAATGTTGTTAGTGCGTTGGAGATGTATAACCAAGTACATAATATAATTGATAAACAAGAAATTTTTATTGGATGTGCTGCAGTTGCTGACTATCGACCTAAAGCGTTTGCAAAAGAAAAAATTAAAAAGCAGGCAGATGAAATTACTCTGACATTGGTAAAAAATCCTGATATTGTGGCAAGTGTTGGTAAATTGACTAAAAATCGTCCTTATGTTGTTGGATTTGCAGCAGAGACACAAAATATGGAAGAATATGCTCGTAATAAACGTATGCAAAAAAATCTGGATCTTATTTGTGCAAATGATGTTTCATTAGCTGATCACGGATTTAATTCAGAAAGCAATGCTCTGAATTTATTTTGGGAAGATAAAGAGATATATTTACCACATAGTCATAAATTAGAGCTTGGCCACCGTTTACTCGATGAGATACTTCAACATTATGAAGAAAAAAATAGACATTAAAATTCTTGATCCTCGTGTAGGAAATGAATTTCCTTTGCCCACTTATGCGACAGAAGGATCTGCTGGATTAGATCTGCGAGCTTGCTTAGATCAGGCTATTCAATTAGGACCAGGACAAACTGAGCTATTACCTACAGGATTAGCAGTACATATTGCAGATCAACAATTGGCAGCGGTTATTCTTCCTCGCTCAGGTTTAGGACATAAGCATGGTGTCGTGTTGGGAAATTTAGTCGGTTTAATTGATTCTGATTATCAAGGTGAATTGATGGTTTCGGTCTGGAATCGTGGTGATAGAAGTTTCACTATTGAACCGGGTGAGCGTATAGCACAAATGGTTTTTGTACCAATTGTTCAAGCCGAGTTTGAGCTTGTGCAAGATTTTGAAACCACAAAACGTGGTAGTGGTGGTTTTGGTCATTCAGGCCGCCAATAATATCTTGTTATTTATGAAATATTATCAATTTGTTAATTTTTTTGCTTTATAAATGATGAAAAGCAAGGATTGCATGGTCTGTTTTGTTGTTTTATCAGGGGGCTTGTTTAGCCATGGCAGGAAAAGAGATAGCAAAGAAGAAAAACAGGCGTGAGGAAATCTTGCAGGCGCTTGCGCAAATGTTGGAAACGAGTGATGGCAGCCAGCGCATTACCACAGCTAAGTTGGCAAGTCATGTTGGTGTATCTGAGGCAGCACTTTACCGGCATTTTCCGAGTAAGGGAAAAATGTTTGATAGTCTTATTGAATTTATTGAAAATTCTTTAATTTCGCGTATTAATCTGATTCTGCAAGATGAGAAAGACACCATTAGGCGTATTCGGTTGATTTTAATGTTGATCCTCGGTTTTGCGGAGAAAAATCCTGGATTAACACGAATAATGACGGCACATGCGTTGATGTTTGAGCAGGTTCAGTTACAAGATAGGATTAGCCAATTATTTGAACGTATCGAAGCGCAATTTAGACAGGTTTTAAAGGAAAGAAAAATACGTGATAAGCAAAGTTTTAGTTATGATGAGAGTTTATTAGCATCTCAATTATTAGTATTTTGTGAGGGTATGTTATCACGATTTGTGCGTTCAGAATTTCGTTATTACCCAACTAAAGAATTTGATGCACGCTGGCCTATGATTTTGGCGCAGCTACAATAATTAATTGTACTACTCACTCCGCCTGATATTTGGGCGGAGTTTTTTTTTGTACTAGTGGGTTAAAAATTACTAATTTTTTATTTGGTAAGAGGAGTGGTACCATAGTTCTCACGATAAGTTTTCATCATAGGCAAATGGGTTGACATATTCGGATTTTCACTTAAATAATCAATTAAATCATTCAAAGTGATAATAGAAAATACTTGGCATTTAAATTTTTTTTCGATTTCTTGCACGGCTGATAGGTTCTTTTCACCTTTTTCCTGACGATCTAGACTTAATATAACTGCGCTAAGTTTAGCTTTATGTCGTTTAATTATTTCTGCAGATTCTTTAATTGCCGTTCCTGCTGTAATAACGTCGTCAACGATCACAACATTTCCTTTTAATGGACTACCGACTAATTCTCCACCTTCTCCATGTTTTTTAACCTCTTTACGGTTGAAACAATAAGGTTTATCAAAGTGATAATGTTCAGATAGTGCAACCACCATTGTTGTTACGATCGGAATACCTTTATAGGCTGGACCAAAAATAATGTCACAAGCAGGATTATGATCCATAAATGCTTGGGCATAAAAATGACCTAGTGCAGCTAAATCTTTCCCTGTATTAAAGAGGCCAGCATTGAAAAAATAGGGGCTCTTGCGACCAGATTTCAACGTAAATTCACCAAATTCCAATGCTTTTTTTTTCATGGCGAGTTTAATAAATTCGCGCTGATAGCCTTTCATTAAATTTTCCTCTTTAATTATTTTCTTTTAATTTAACAGCTATAAAGACAGCTAGTAAGATGTAACAGTTTATTATTCTAATGCTTCTTTCTGTGCGGTAAAAATGGTTTGTAAGCCATTTTTTGCTAAAGAAAGTAGCGATAGCAGCTCCTCATGGCTAAATGGTTCACCTTCGGCAGTACCTTGAATTTCAATCATTTTACCATTATCCATCATGACAACATTCATATCTGTTTCTGCCACAGAGTCTTCACTATATTCTAGATCACAAATAGGTTTGCCATCCACTATGCCGACAGAAACTGCCGCAACCATCGATTTAAGCGGACTTTGTTTTAATTTTCCTTCTGCGACCATTTTATTTAATGCATCAGTTAAAGCGACACAGGCACCAGAAATTGCAGCGGTACGAGTGCCTCCATCAGCCTGGATGACATCACAATCTAGTGTAATGGTATATTCACCTAATTGTTTTAAATCAACAGCAGCGCGTAGAGAACGTGCGATAAGGCGTTGTATCTCCATGGTGCGACCTGTTTGTTTGCCTTTTGCCGCTTCGCGTATATTACGCGAATTTGTTGCCCGAGGTAACATACCGTATTCTGCTGTTATCCATCCTTGTGATTGGCCTTTTAAAAAACGGGGAACGCCTTCATCAATTGTGGCGTTACATAATACTTTGGTATCACCAAATTCAATTAAAACAGAACCTTCGGCATGTTTAGTATATTGGCGGGTGATTTTTATAGGGCGCACCTGATCAGCTTCTCTATTCTCTGGACGCATGGTGTTATCTCCTTAGTTAAATAATGTTGGTGGCGCATTATACGTTCTTCGACATTGAATGCCTATCCTATGCTTTCACTCAAGGTTATAATCTAATTTTTATTTATAGGAACGAAATATGATCCATAGTATGACCGCTTTCGCACGACGAGATATAAAAAGTGAATGGGGAAATGCGGCTTGGGAGCTGCGTTCCGTTAACCAACGTTATCTTGAAACTTATATTCGCTTACCGGAACAATTTAGAAGTCTGGAACCGGTTATTCGTGAGCGTCTACGTGCCAGATTAACACGAGGGAAAGTAGAGTGTAGTTTACGTTTTGAACTTAGCTCACATCAGCAGAGCGAATTAGTCCTGAATGAAGAGTTAGCTAACCAATTGATCAGCGCTGCTAACTGGATAAAAAAGAGTAGTGGTGAAGGCGAAATTAATCCATTAGAAATTCTTCGCTGGCCTGGGGTTATGTCAGCTCAGGAGCAAAATTTGGATGTTATTTGTACGCATTTACTTAAAGAATTAGAAATTGCTTTAGATGATTTAATTCTCAGTCGGGAAAGAGAAGGTAAGATGCTAAAGATAATGATTGAGCAACGGCTAGATGCTGTTTGTCAACAAATTCAAGACATTCGTCGTCAAATGCCTGAAATTTTAAAATGGCAGCGTGAGCGCTTACAAACAAAATTAGAAGAGGCAGAAATTCAGATAGATAATAATCGATTAGAACAAGAACTAATCATGTTAGCCCAACGTATTGATGTTGCAGAAGAACTTGATAGGCTGGATGCCCATGTTAAAGAAACACGTAATATTCTCAAAAAGCAAGAAGCTGTCGGCCGTCGGTTGGATTTTATGATGCAGGAATTTAATCGTGAAGCAAATACCTTGGCCTCTAAGTCTATTAATAGCCAAGTGACTAATTCTGCTGTTGAATTAAAAGTATTAATAGAACAAATGCGTGAGCAGATCCAAAATATTGAGTAGTATTTCATAACGATTCACAACAAATTATAAGCCAGAAGATACCTTGTATTGACTGGCTTTTTTACTATCGCAGCATGGTAGAAAGAAACACAATTCTAGTTGATCATTACAGTTTAATCGTTATGGGGGGGACGAGCAGGTTATTCTTGGATGGCATAAACAGTATTTGAATTACACTACGGTAAGCTGTCTATATTATCAATCTATACCACTAATAAATATAAGAGGTTCGATACATGGTTCAATACCACCAGCCATTTGAAGAAATAAAAAGAATTGATGAATCTGGTAGTAATTTGGTCGGTTAAAGCGCTTTCTAAGCAGCTAGAATATTCGGAATACCGTTATTTACGCCTGTTTTAGAATGAGCGAAAGATGACTGGTCCCATACATATAGGACACAATCTTGAAGACCATTTAGAAGATATTCTCGATATGGTCAATATTGGCTCAAGTGTACAAAGAAAATTAAAGCGTGTAATACTGACTTGTTATTACTTGAGGACATCTCTAATGACGGAAAAAAGCACTCAGTATTTTTTGTTACCATCACTTTTCTCGACAGCAATGGTTATCCATGATAATACGTTGGAAAACTTAATAGAAGAAGCGGCTATGGGAGCAAAAACTGTTGAATAGTTGGCACGGTAGTTACGTGGGTACATAAATTGTATTGATTTAATTGGTTGAATAATCCTTGCGTTGCATGTCGTTAGTCAAATCAGACAATTAATCAAAAATTAGCTTAGCAAAATATAATCAAATAATATTGCTAAGACGCTATTCAGTATTCAAAATCATAGTAGTTTATTAAGTTAAGGGTATTTTCTAAAATTGTTAGCATGGTTAAATAACACACTTGTAGTGCTATGATGTTATTTTTGTAAAAAAATGCTAATTAGTGACATTGTATTGAAAAATTTAATTATGAAAAGCGTCTATCAGAAAAATGTTACTTATTTAGCACATTTATTTTCATGAAGATTAAACTACTCATAATGTTTTTGTATCGTAAAATTCTTAGATAATTTGAATGTGTAGAATGTTCAATATATAACCGAGAGAAGTTTACAGCGCAATTGATATGTAGTTTAAATAGATTTTTAGAATGAAATATGGCTAATTAGCCGATATGTTGATTTTATTATAAATAAATTTGTAAGCAAAAGTTTATTTCTTTGTTAAGGTTAATATATTGATATATAAGTAAAAATTAAATTTTTAAGTAAGAAAAAAGAATTACTAATAGTAAATTATGATGAAAAAAAGCTATAAAGCCAGTAGAGACATCTTGCTTCTACTGACGATATGGCTTTATGATATTAAGAAATAAATTTCCATGGTGTTGGCTAACTTGGCAGCCTGACCTTAGATGAGGTCAGGTTTTTTTATTGTTTTTATATAAATCTAATAGTGACTTTACCTTTTTTTATGCTTCGATTGTAGTTAGACTTAAGTCTAGTTTTGCACTATACTTTTGTTCTTACATGGAAGTTGTTATGTATTTTTGGGGGAGTAGCTGGATGTCAAAGGCTTTTTTTGATAATGATACGATAAATAATGTAATAAAAAACTACTTAGATAGAGAATTAGCGGTTTTTGGGGAATTTAGATATGCATATATTATTCTGAATAAAAGAAATCCAGCGGAATTGTTTGCGATAACAAATTATCCAGATCAGTGGGTTGAAATATATAAGGAAAGGAATTATCAACAAATTGATCCCGTTGTTATCTTTGCTCTGAATAGAGTTTCTCCTTTTGAGTGGGACGAAAGTTTGTCTATTAATTCTAATGTTGATTTCTCCAAAATTTTTGATATTTCGAAAGATTATAATGTTGTAAATGGCTACACTTTTGTATTACACGATTATAACAATCGCCTTGCTATGTTATCAATTATGATGGTGAGTTCGGAAGTTGTGGAAATAAAAAAGAAGATAAAAGAGCATAAAAATGATTTGCATATGCTTCTTCTTGATGTTCATGAAAAAATCACCTCTCTGTATCGAGAGATGATTAGACAAAACTATCAGAACCCAGCAAGTGGAAAAGAGTGTTTTTCACCACGCGAAAATGAAATTTTATATTGGGCTAGTATGGGAAAAACCTACTCGGAAATTGCAACCATACTAGGCATAAAATTGGGTACAGTAAAATTTCATATTGGCAGTGTTGTGAAAAAATTAGGCGTTATGAATGCTAAGCATGCAATAAGACTTGGTGTCGAATTACAACTCATTAAACCTGTCTCCAAATGATGGATATATCAATGGCCATTTTTTTAAATTATTATTAACTAGGCTGTCATAATGGCTCCTTATCCTTCCAATTAACTTATTTTGATTTCTAGAATCTATAGGCAAAAGCAGTAGATACACTTTTTCATTTTTTTCTGATAAACCTTGTTCGATGATTGAAACTTCCCAACCTGATCGCTCTACTACTTTTAACATAGCATGGCTGATAATAGTAAGAATCCCATCATAATCGCCTTTTTGCGCATAATTAATCATTGCTAGACATAGTATAAAAAAGACGGGATATTTGTCGCAATTTAGTTCTTTTGTTCGGTCCTTGGCCACAAAAAAACGGCTTGATTCAATATAGTTTCCTTTAGGGAGATTGAGATGTTTGAAAAAAGGTGCAAATGTGCCTGTAATCATGTTAGGAAATTGCATTTCAATAAATCTGACACTACAGATGATGGTGTTATTTCTTACGCCAAATAGATAGTTAGTCTTGTCATTATCATATTCATCAAACTCCATGCCATTAATACAATTTACTGCCCAGTTAAGCCGATCTTTAAATGTTTCTTTTCTTAACGTAAATAATTCTTTTGATTTTTTTTCAGTCAAAAGGTTATAGTTCACATCGAATATTTCTAACATTTTTTCTCCATTATTTCATTTACTCGCAGATCCTATATTTAAAATTACTAAAATATTTCTATCTAGCGATACTATTTTTCGATTTCCACTATGGGTAACAATGCCTATTATATTTTGCCTTCTCTATAATTTTTTGTACACTAGTGGTGTTAAGTTTATATGTGAGTTTTGAGATGGAACTAACTGACTTATAAGGAATATTTTAGTTGAAGTGTAAGTCGGAGGTGTAAATTAATCAGACAGTTTTTAATTAAAAGTTAAAAATTTTTATAGATGAAGTTAGCTATACTAAAAAGACATAAAAAGCGTTTTATTGATAGCGTTGGTTTTAAGAAAGTAATCCATATATTTATAGTATAAAAAATTAAAGTATTTATTAAGATAACTGAATTATCCGCTAAAAATATATTTTATTAACATAATCATTGAAAATTTTTTATTTAATTATTTTAATGAGAGTATTTGCAATATTTATAATAAATTTCACCTTTATCAAAGAAAGTTAATAATTAAAGCACACGGTAAAAGTTTTATCGTATAATGTAGTAAGCCGAATCAATACAGCCCGTCAGGGTCATAAGTAAAATAAATGATATGGTTTTTATACTTATGGCGATATATTAAATCAGAGGTCACCATGAATAAAAAAGGAATAAAAAGAGTTGGCGTTTTAACCAGTGGTGGTGATGCGCCAGGAATGAATGCTGCTATTCGTAGTGTTGTGCGAATGGGACTCTCTGAAGGTTTAGAAGTTTATGGTATTTTTGATGGTTATATGGGGCTTTATGAAAATCGAATAAAAGAACTTAACCGTTTTAGTGTTTCGGATATTATTAATCGTGGCGGTACTTTCTTAGGTTCTGCCCGTTTTCCTGAATTTCGTGATAGTGAGAAGGTAAGAGCCCAAGCTATTGATAATATGAAAAAACATAATATTGATGCCTTGGTTGTCATTGGTGGAGATGGTTCTTATCGCGGCGCAAAGAGGATCACTGAAGCGGGCTTCCCTTGTATCGGTGTACCTGGAACGATTGATAATGATGTTGCTGGTACTGATTATACGATTGGTTATTTCACCGCTTTGGATACCATTGTTGAGGCAATTGATCGTTTACGTGATACCTCAACTTCCCATAAACGTATTTCGATAGTTGAAATAATGGGGCGCCACTGCGGTGATTTGACTTTATCTGCGGCGATTGCTGGAGGCTGTGAGTTTGTGATATTGCCCGAAATACCTTTTGATAAGGAAGAGTTACTAACAGAAATTAAATCTGGCTTAGCAAGAGGTAAACGTCATGCGATTGTTGCTATTACTGAACATATTTGTGATGTTAATGAATTGGCGAAATATATTGAAAAAGCAACGGGTCATGAGACACGGGCAACTGTTTTAGGTCATATTCAGCGGGGTGGTAGCCCAGTAGCGAGTGATCGTGTTCTGGCATCCCGTATGGGCGCTTACTCTATTCAGTTACTTTTACAAGGGTATGGTGGTCGCTGTGTTGGTATCCAAAATGATAAACTTGTTCATCATGATATTATTGATGCAGTTGAAAACATGCAACGTAAGTTTAAGCAGGATTGGTTAGATACGGCGAAGAAACTTTATTGACTTTCTTGAACGGATTGGATTGTAAGCGGTAAAGTTGCGATATAAGCCTCATAAATTTATGAGGCTTATATGGTTTTATTGCGTAATGGTTGTAAGTTTAGTTAGCCATTGTGTTATGCGTTGCTTCTCATCGTCATTGAGCCACATGCCTAATTTAGTTCTACGCCAGATGGCATCATCTAACTCTGTAACCCACTCATTTTCGACTAAATAACGTAATTCAGCTTCATATAAATTATGCCCAAAAGCTTCACCTAGATCTGATAACGATTGTGCTTGGTTTAAGATCAAATTGCTGTTACTACCGTAAGTACGGGCATATCGCAATGCAATTCCTTCTGGTAACCATGGATAGCGTTTACGTAATAGTTGAGCATAACCATCACGATCATAACCTTCAATATCACCACCAGGTAGTGTTGCTTCTTTAGTCCATGCTTTGCCAGTATTAGGGTAGTAATGCGCTAATTTATCGACCGCATGTTCGGCAAGTTTACGATATGTGGTTAATTTCCCACCAAAAACAGATAATAGAGGTGCTTTTCCTTGTTCATCATGGATGTCAAGTGTGTAATCACGTGTAATGGCTTGAGGTGAATCAGATTCATCATCACATAATGGACGTACCCCAGAGTAAGTCCAGACAATATCTTGCTGTGTTAACTGTTTTTTGAAATGATCGTTATAAACTTTTAATAAGTAATTGATTTCATTATTATCGATGTGGACATTTTTTGGATCACCTTGGTATTCGACATCAGTAGTACCTATAATAGAAAACTCGTCCATCCAAGGAATAACAAAGACAATACGGTGATCTTCATTTTGTAAAATATAAGCTTGTGATCCGTCGTGGACACGAGGTACAACAATATGGCTACCTTTAATTAGTCGGATACCGTAGGGAGATTTTAATTGTAACCCTTCATCAAAGAAAGATTTAACCCAAGGTCCAGTTGCGTTTACTAATCCTTTTGCTTGCCAAGTTTCTTTTTTACCCGTACGTAGGTCTTCTGCTTCCACGACCCAGAGCCCGTTCTCACGCCAGGCTCTCGTCGCTTTAGTACGAGTTCGAACTTCACCTTTATGTCTAAGAACTTCTTGTGCATTGAGGACGACTAAGCGTGCATCATCTACCCAACAATCTGAATATTCAAAACCTTTTGTTAATTCTGATTTCAAGACAGAGTTTTTACCAAATTTTAGCCCTTTACTGCTAGGTAGACTGGTACGTTTACCTAGATGATCATAAAGGAAAAGGCCAGCACGGATCATCCAGGCAGGGCGAAGATGAGGTTGATGAGGTAGGCGAAAACGCATAGGAAAAGCGATATGGGGAGCAAGCTTAAGCAAAACTTCACGCTCGGCAAGGGCTTCACTGACTAAACGAAATTCATAATGTTCTAAATAGCGCAATCCGCCATGGATCAGTTTGGAGCTAGCAGAAGAAGTTGCGCTAGCAAGATCTTGAGCTTCTAGTAGTAATACTGATAATCCTCGACCAGCAGCATCAGCGGCAATACCTGCACCATTTATACCACCACCTAGCACAATTAAATCTTTTATTTCCATGCGTCCCCCAATGTTCGAGATTGCTCAAATATGTTCGTTTTCGCTCACAATTTTAATCAAATTAGATTCGAAAGCCAACTATTATTAAGCGGAAAAAACCATAAAATTAATGCCATTTATCATTTGATGGAAAAATAGACCAAAATAGCAAACTAATTTAGAAAATGAGTATTTAATTTGGAGAGAATATGAGCTTATAAAGAAGTATAGCTACAGAATAGAGCAGGAAATGAGAAAATTTCCTGCGATAAGACGAACATTAGCATATTTCAAGGGTTACATTATGATGCTCAATCATTTTGTGGATGTTTGCAGGAGGTGCTTTGTCAGTAAAGAGATAATCAATCATCTCCATACTGCCTAGGTTGACCATTGCATTGCGACCAAATTTTGAGTGGTCAGTGACCAGCATAACGCAACGAGAATTTTCAATAATTGCTTTTTTTGTCCGTACTTCATGGTAGTCAAACTCGAGTAATGAACCATCCTCATCGATACCACTAATGCCTAAAATACCAAAGTCAAGACGGAATTGAGATATAAAATCTAAGGTTGCCTCACCAACAATTCCTCCATCACGGCTACGAACTTCTCCTCCTGCTAAGATCAAACGAAAATCTTCTTTGGGCATAAGTAGGATTGCAACATTAAGATTATTAGTTACGATCCTTAAATTTTTATGATTTAGCAAAGCAAAGGCGACAGCTTCTGGTGTGGTACCGATATCGATAAATAATGTAGCCCCATTAGGAATTTGGCGTGCAACATGTTGGGCAATCCGTTCTTTTTCGTTCGACCACATCATTTTACGATCATGGTAAGCCGTATTAACAGAACTTGAAGGAAGCGCGGCACCTCCGTGATGACGCTGAATTTTATTTTTTTCCGCCAGTTCATTGAGATCACGACGAATAGTTTGTGGGCTGACATTGAAATATTCAACTAACTTTTCAGTACTTACATAGCCTTGAATACGGGCAAGTTCGATAATGGCATCATGGCGTTGAGTTTGCTTCACAAAAACCTCAAGTATCACTATATATATTGGTTATGTTTTGTATTATCTGGTTTATGTCTATTATCCCATAATCCCATTAATAAACCGATAATTAGACCGGCAGTGTGCGCCGTGTTAGCTATCTTCATACCAAAAATGTCAAAGTAACCAAGAAATAACCATAAAACAGCAAATATCATTAACCCTCGAGGAATAGAAATACCTTTTGCTGGGTGACGTTCACCGGTTAACCAAACGTAACCTATTAACGAGAAAACCACGCCGGAAAGGCCACCAAAAGCAGAGCCACTAAAGAGCGATTGTCCCCAATTACTAAAAAGAGCTGATACGATAGTAATGACAAATAGCTTACCTGTACCCAATTGGCGTTCTACTTGACTACCTAAATACCACCACCACATTAAATTAAATAAAATATGCATTAATGAAAAATGGAGTAAGGCAGGAGTGAATATTCGCCAGATTTCAGTGTATTGAATACTTGATGGCCATGCAAGATAAGCCATTACGGCGTCATTACCGGAAATTAACATCCAAATATAAATAAAAATAGCTAAAAAGAAAACGATAATGGTTAGTGGTCCAGATTGTTTTTTTAAATAATCGAAAGTGAGATAATTACGGTAGCCAAATTTTTTATCAATATGTCCAGTTTGCCAACTTGCCGCCTGATAACGGGAGTTAAGAGGATCTTGCATAAACAGTTTTAGTTCTTGTTGTGCTTGCTCAAACTTATTTTCATCCTGCAACCAAAGATCAAAGAATTTCCCTTGGGGTTCAGCGCGTATTTCAATAACAATGTTTTGCATTGCCATATAATCAATAAATGCTTGTGCTAATCTAGGATTTGCTATCGAAATTAAATGGATCATAGCCTGTTATATCGCTTAAGAGAGTGAATTGATAGTGTGTGGATATTCTCTCGACCATACTTCAAAACCGCCGTTTATGCTATAAACAGTTTCGAAGCCCGTATTAACCAAATATTGTGCTGCGCCTTGACTACTATGGCCATGGTAACATATTACCATTACCGCCGTGTCAAGGTCTGTTTGCGTAATAAAGTTATTCAAGGTCTCATTTGTAAGATGGTAAGCACCAGTAATATGCGCTGAATGAAAACTTTGTCGGTCACGAATGTCGACCACTATGCTATTATCTGTTTGCCAAAGTTTATAGGCTTGTTCAACTGTAAGTAATTGAAAATTATCCATAGTAATCTGTGTTATATTATTTTATGTTCGGAAAAATAAGATACTCTCTATACTCTTAAAGAGTATCTATCTTTAGCAAAAAGGGGTAATTATTTTAATAATAAGAGTGATCACCACGCTGATGTTCAGTTAAATCTTTCACGCCTTTCAATTCGTCTGGAAACATATTTAGCAACTGCTTTTCAATACCTTCTTTTAAAGTGATGTCGACCATTGAACAACCATTACAACCCCCACCAAATTGTAGGATGGCATATCCATCATCAGTGATTTCCATTAATGAAACCCGTCCTCCATGGCCAGCTAACTGTGGATTAATTTGTGATTGAATAACATATTCCACTCGTTCAATCAATGGCGCATCATCTGCAACTTTTCGCATTTTAGCATTAGGTGCTTTTAAAGTAAGTTGAGAGCCTAATTGATCCGTTACGAAATCAATTTCAGCTTCTTCCAGAAAAGGGGCACTAATTTCATCAACATAGGCTGATAGTTTAGCAAATTTAAGTTCAATATCAGTCGATTCAATAGCATCAGGAGGGCAATAAGAGACACCACATTCCGCAGAAGGTGTGCCAGGATTGATAACAAATACGCGAATTTGTGTACCAGGTTCTTGATTTGCCAATAATTTGGCAAAATGAGCTTGTGCTGCTTCAGTAATATTAATCATCGTCGATGCTCAACTTTATCATTTTAGTATGTTTATCATACGCTCTTTTCATTACTTTCTACAAGGTTCTGCATATTGCCCAGGCTTGTACTGAATTTGCACCAGCACTAATGAGCAATTTAGCCACTTCGTTCATTGTTGTTCCTGTTGTTATGACATCGTCAAGTACAGCAATATGGCAATCTTGAAACGTTTTTTTTATCCTAAAAGCGTTACTCAGATTTTGGATGCGTTTTTTAGCAGAAAGTTGAGTTTGTGGTAGTGTAGCACGAGTACGAGTAATTGAATTAATTTGATATTGGCATCCTAACCAATAAGCTAGCTGTGTTGCCATTAAACTAGCTTGATTAAATCCACGTTGCCAATGTTTACCATGATGAAGCGGTATTGCTATTATGATATCGGGTTTGCGCCAGCGTTGCTGACGATATCCTTGTTGCCAATAAAGTAGAAATAAGCGTGCAAGAATAAAGGCAATTTGGGGAATTTTTTTAAATTTGTACTGCTGTATTAGCTTACTTAATGGTGGTATGTAGGGAGTAATGGCAACAAGATTGTGCCAATAGGGTGGCGTTTGTAAGCAGCGACCACAAGTAAGGGTGAGTTGTTCGATGGGTAAAGCACAGTGATGACAAACTTGTCTTAGATAAGGTAAATGTTTTAAACAGTAGCGACAAATGCCATGAAAGCGATATTTTAGTGTTTGGTGGCATAGCCAACAGTATCCAACCATTGTTAACATAATGATGTCCTTTTTTATAAGTATAAAGAGAGAATAACTATGACAACACTGTTTTGGCAGCAGTCGGGTAAAGGAAAACAAGATATTGTGCTATTGCACGGATGGGGATTAAATGCAGAAGTTTGGCGTACCATTGAAGTGGGATGTGGTTCCCATTTTCGTCTGCATCTTGTTGACTTACCTGGCTATGGTCGTAGTCATCTTTTCCCGCCGATGTCGTTACAACAAATGGCAGAAGTCATTTGGCAAAAGGCGCCAAAGCAGGCTATTTGGTTAGGCTGGTCGTTAGGCGGATTAATTGCCAGTATCATTGCTCTTAACCATCAAGTTGAAATTGCGGGTTTAATAACTGTGGCTTCGACGCCATGTTTTAGTCAGCAAGAAAACTGGCCAGGTATTAAACCTATGGTGCTTACAGGCTTTGAACAACAATTACAGGCTAATTTTCATCGTACAGTAGAACGTTTTTTGGCATTGCAAACATTGGGCACTAAAACAGCACATGAAGATATACGTTTATTAAAAACAGTGTTACTGAAACAGCCGTTACCTTCCGTAGCTGTGTTAAACGCAGGTTTAGAAATTTTGCGGACAACTGATTTACGGCAATCTTTATTAACACTGAATAAGCCTTTTTTGCGCATTTATGGTGATCTTGATGGTTTAGTGCCCAGAAAAGTCGTACCAATAATAGATGGATGGTTACCAAATTCGCCCTCAGTGATAATAAAACATGCTGCCCATGCCCCTTTTATTTCCCATCCTAAGCAGTTTATTCAACTGTTAGTAAATTTTTCTAGCCAATTGGAGAAATAAATATGGTGAGTCAGAATAGAATTAAAAACGTTTCTTATGCTAATAAAGTAAGCGTTAATTTATCAAAAAATTAACGCTTACTTGCATAAATCAGACAGTAGTCACTTGATAAATTTTTAGGTTACACTTTTTTGTCTCAGGGCAAAACTTACAACTATGACCTGTCAAACAGGATGATTGATCAATTTGTTCTAATTTTCCCATAGCGGTTAATTTATCTAACATAGCTTCAATCATAGGTAAGGATGCAGAGCATTTCTGACTAATTTGGTAAGCATCCGTTCTACCATACAGCGCAACCATATCTCTAACTTGCAATAAACTGATCATATCGTTCCTCCTAATGACATGAACCACGTTCACGGTGGTTACATTTTTGGACATTATGATTAAGTTTTAGTGTTATGCGTTTACGTGAATGGCGTAACAGTGTGATTAGCAGCAGGTTAAAGGCGACGAGCAAGCCAATAACCACAGCACTATACTGTGGGTGTTGTGAGAAAGTGGCTATTTGGTAGAACAAGGCAGAGACCGAATAAGCGACATTCAAGCCCCATAGAATAGAAAACGTCATCCAGCTTCGATTTGTTTCGCGAGCAATGGCACCTAATACAGAAATGCAAGGAACATAAAGTAGCACAAAGATTAGATAGCTATAGGCTGATAAAGTCGATCCGAATCGTGCCGCCATGGCACCCATTGTACTGCTGTCCATGTCACCATCACCTTTACTTGCTTCAATAGGATTGGATAAGACACTTAAACTAAATGTTTCTTTCAGGCTATCCCAAGTTTCATTCACGGCATCCTTTAATTCATCTAATAAATTAAATTGCTCGGCATCAAAAGGTGCTTGGGTAATATTTTCGGCAGTGTACAGTGTGTTCAATGTTCCGATAACAACTTCTTTTGCTAATGCGCCCGTAATAAGCCCAACGGTTGCTTGCCAATTATCATCGTTGATGCCAATAGGTTTTAATAGCGGGGTAACGGTTTTACTTACTGACGCTAATGCTGATTGGTTAATGTTATCAACAACCTTACCGGATAAAGAAAAACTATTAAGTGCACCGATAATCATACTAGCAATAATAATTACTTTTCCCGCTCTTAACACAAAACCTTTCAGTCTTTGCCAAGTTTGTAATAGTAATGTTTTTACGTGGGGTACATGGTAGACCGGTAATTCCATGATAAAAGGCGAAGAAGCCCCCCGTGCAATAGTATATTTCAATAACAATCCGGTTAGGATAGCAATAATGATACCTAATAAATAAAGAGAAAAAACAATACTTGCCCCATTTTTGCCAAAAAAAGCGGCCGCAAAGACAGCAAAGATAGCCAGTCTTGCACCGCAAGACATAAAGGGCGCCATCAAAATGGTGATTAATCGTTCACGCGGGGTATCTAATGTCCGTGCTCCCATAATAGCTGGCACATTACAACCAAAACCGACAATTAAAGGAACAAAAGATTTACCAGGCAGACCTAGTGCTTGCATTAGCCTATCCATGACAAATGCCGCGCGAGCCATATAACCTGAGTCTTCCAATATAGAAAGGAATAGATACATTAAACCAATTTGAGGAACTAAAGGTAATACCGTGTTGATACCTCCGCCTACCCCTTGGGCAAGGAAAACCGTCAGCCATTGTGGTAAATTAAAAGTATGGCCAATCCATTGAATTCCATGAATGAAAATGGCTTCTGAGCCACCTTCAAACAGGGGTTGTAATGCACCACCAATATTGATAGCAAGTATAAACATTAAATACATGATAAAAAGAAATGTAGGCAGCCCAAGCCAGCGATTAAGGACAATCTTGTCAATAAATTGCGTTAAGGTATTCGGTTTTGCCGTTTCAGTATTAATGACTGCTTCGCAAATGGTTGCAATAGTTTGATAGCGTGCATCAGCGATGATAAGTTCAGGCTCTTCAGGTTGTTTGGACTGCAAATGTGCTTTAATTTTACCTAATTTATCAGTGGGAATAGCGGTACGTTCGAGGCTATATATATCGCCTTCTAATATTTGTAGTGCTAACCAACGGCGCTGTTGATGACTGAATTTATTATGGTCGATAATTTGAGTTAATTTTTCTACTTCAGTGAGCAAAATATCGGGATAGTGGATGAGGGTTGCAATAAGATTATTACTATGTTGATCAATAGCTTGTTTTAATTTGCTAATACCTTTCGCGCGAGTCGATACGAGAGGGATAACAGGGCAACCTAGGCGTGTTTGTAGTTCATCAATATTAATGTGAATATTTTGGTTTTCAGCAATATCCAACATATTCAGTGCGACGATACAAGGTATACCTAATTCAATAAGTTGTATTGTTAGATAAAGATTTCGTTCGAGGTTAGCGGCATCGATAACATTGATCAACATATCCGCTTCGCCACTTAGGATGAAATGACAGGCAATTTGTTCATCGAGTGAGGTTTGTTCTGAAATCGTGGTTAATGAATAGGTGCCAGGCAAATCAACTAATTCAATATCGTATTCCGAGGTTGCAAAGCGGCCAACTTTTCGTTCAACGGTGACACCAGCCCAATTTCCAACACGTTGGCGCGCGCCTGTTAATTGATTAAAGAGTGTTGTTTTACCAGCGTTAGGGTTGCCAATAAGGCCAATAGTTAATGATTTCATAGTTCTGGGGTCAGATGAGTAATAAGCAATAGGCTATTTAATTATCATAAAAATATTTTTATACCGCTTAGTTGCCGGCATCGTCTAAATTTAATAGTGCAAGATCTTTTTTTCTTAAGATCAAGTTCATACGGCGAGTTTCTATTTGAATAGGATCACCGAGCGGTGCTATACGAATAACGCTAAAAAAAGATCCAGGTAACATGCCTAAAGAGAGTAACTTCTGACGGTAAGCTGGATTTATTTCTGTTGAAAATCCGACAATTTTGTATCGGTGATTAGGAAGAATTGACATAGACACTTCCACTATAAAGCCCAAAAAAACAAAGATACCGTAAATGGGTACCAGACGAATAGCAAATTTAATAGGAAATATTATCATTATCACATTAATAATGATAATCATAATTATGTGCTACTCGAATTAATTTAGCGCTTTTTTTAAATGACAGCAATTGATATTGATCAATAGTTCCCTAGTGAGTGAGCTATTGGCATCAAAATTAGTGTTAATTCATTATTTTTATTAAAAAAACGATTTTCTAAAATTGAATAGGGTAATAGCCTGATGCAAGATCAGACTATTAGCTATATAAATATTTTCTATTAGCGCTTTTTATTGAGTGCTGCCGCCAGCGCATCACTCATAACACTATTACCTAATGGCGTATTGTTTGGTTGGGATGTTTTAGTTGAACTGGCTGAGGGGGTATTTCTGCCTGTTTGTTGTTTATGACGATGTCGTGATGTATCTGCTGTTTTCTCATCTAGGCGCATAGTTAGCGCAATTCGTTTACGGTTTAAATCAATATCGATGACTTTAACGGTGATAATATCTCCTGCTTTGACTAAAGAATGCGGATCTTTAATAAATTTATCGGACAGGGAGGAGATGTGTACCAAGCCATCCTGGTGAACGCCAATATCCACAAATGCACCAAAATTGGTCACATTGGTTACCGAACCTTCTAATATCATGCCTACTTTAAGATCTTCCATTGTTTCAATGCCATCGACAAAAGAGGCTGTTTTAAATTCTGGTCGTGGGTCTCGTCCAGGCTTTTCTAATTGTTTTAAAATATCATTTACCGTCGGAATACCAAATTTGTCAGTAGTAAACTGTTCTGGTTTGAGATTATTGAGCACGCTCGTGTTACCCATAATCGTTTTCAAGGGTTGCTTAGTGGTTAATAAAATTTTTTCTACGATCGGATAAGCCTCAGGATGAACTGTTGAGGCATCGAGAGGATTATTCCCTGCCATGATGCGTAAAAAACCTGCACACTGCTCAAAAGCTTTTGTACCAAGACGCGTGACTTTCAATAGTTGTTTGCGGTCATTAAAACGTCCGTGTTCATTACGCCAATTAACGACATTTTGGGCAATTGTTTTATTTAGCCCTGCAACATGTGAAAGAAGAGCAACAGAGGCGGTATTGAGATCGACACCAACTGCGTTTACACAATCTTCGACTACCGTTGTTAATTTTTTAGCGAGTAAGGTTTGGTTAACATCATGTTGGTATTGACCAACACCAATTGATTTAGGATCGATTTTTACTAATTCCGCTAACGGGTCTTGTAAACGGCGAGCAATAGAGACTGCTCCACGTAAAGAAACATCGAGATTGGGAAATTCTTGAGCCGCTAACTCAGAGGCCGAGTAAACTGAAGCGCCAGATTCACTAACAATCACTTTTTGGGCGGTAATTTCGGGGTACTGTTTTTTAACTGCGGTAAAAAAGCGTTCAGTTTCACGCGAAGCAGTACCATTACCAATAGCGACCAAGGCAACTTTATATTTCTCGCATAAAGATGCAATAGTTGCTGCAGATTTTGTTGCTTGTCCGGTGTGAGGATAAATAGTGTCTGTAGTAATGAGTTTGCCAGTCCCATCAACAATGGCAACTTTAACGCCTGTACGTAAACCAGGATCTAATCCCATAGTGGTATGCATACCGGCAGGCGCTGCCATTAAAAGGTCATGTAGATTACGTGCGAAAACATGAATCGCTTCTTCTTCTGCTTTTTCCCGCAAGGTACCCATCAATTCTGTTTCAAGGTGTAACAGAATTTTGACTCGCCATGTCCAACTAATAACGGCTTTTCGCCACTTATCTGCTGGTGCATTATTTAGATGTAAGCCAAAGTGGCGAGTAATAATTTCTTCACAATAACTTTCTTTTGGCGATGGTTCAAATTGTGGATCGGCATTAAGTGATAATTGTAAAATACCCTCGTTACGGCCACGAAACATGGCAAGTGCTCGGTGGGATGGGATATGCGCAATAAGCTCATGGTGATCAAAATAATCGCTAAATTTTGCCCCTACTGTTTCTTTACCTTCGATAACTTTGGCTGTTAAGTGGGCATTTTTCCACAAATAATCACGAATTTTGCTAAGTAAATTTGCATCTTCAGCAAAGCGTTCCATTAGAATATAACGGGCACCATCAAGTGCAGCTTTAGTGTCATTAATATTTTTTTGTGGATCAATAAAGGTTTCGGCTATTTGTTCTGGTATCTGCTGGGGGTCATTCCATAATTGCTCCGCGAGTGGTGCTAAGCCTGCTTCAATTGCTATTTGGCCTCGTGTACGTCGTTTGGGTTTATATGGTAAATAGAGATCTTCGAGCTCAGTTTTACTAAAAGTGTTATTAATCGCTTCAGCAAGCTCAGCGGTAAGCTTTCCTTGTTCATTAATCGACTTTAGAATAGTTTGGCGGCGCTCGTTTAATTCACGTAAGTAACTTAAACGCGTTTCAAGTTTACGCAGGTGGTTATCATCGAGCCCGCCTGTGACTTCTTTACGATAGCGGGCTATGAAAGGAACGGTATTTCCTTCATCAAGTAATGTAATAGCTGAAAGTACTTGCGCTGGCGTTGTATCTAATTCATGTGCAATAATTTTGCTTAAGGATTTATTCATCATTTTAGTTTCTTCAATACTTAAATAGGACGCAATTAACTGCTTATATGCACATTTATACGTGTTGAAAACAATAATTTCCAGTTAACATTATATTTGGATATTAGAACCTGATGTAGTCAACAAAAACTTTTTTTGAATTATATATAGTAATTAGTTTAAATTAAGGTTAATCATACTGAGTTTTTATTGTGAAAAATAATTATATTACTCGTGAAGGCTGGAACAAGCTTGAAAAAGAGTTGAAGTTTCTTTGGCGAGAGGAGCGTCCGAAAGTCACCCAAGCTGTATCAGAGGCCGCGGCGCTTGGTGATCGCTCAGAGAATGCCGAGTATATTTATGGTAAAAAACGATTACGAGAAATTGATCGACGTATTCGATTTTTATCTAAACGTCTTGAAATATTAAAGATAGTTGATCCCGATCCTCGGCAGGAAGGTAGAGTTTATTTTGGTGCTTGGGTAAAAGTACAAGATGAAAATGGTGTTATTAAAGTTTTTCGCTTAGTTGGAGCCGATGAATTTAATCCGATTAAAAAATGGATTTCTATTAACTCACCCGTGGCAAGGGAATTATTAGGTAAACAAATTGATGATGAAGTTACGGTGAATACGCCAAATGGTATTATTACTTACTGGATTCTGGAAATTAATTATCAAGGGATTGAGTTGTAAATGATATAAAATTAAAAAGATCAATAAAATGTAAATATTAATCTAAAAAAGTCTAATAGGAATTAGTTATATTATTATATGGTCTTATTTGTTATTAAGGCACTATATATAGGGATCTTAAAAATATTTATGGAGTCAAAAAATGCAAGAAAATTATAAAATTCTTGTTGTGGATGATGATATGCGTTTGCGCTCTTTACTAGAGCGTTATTTAACTGAACAAGGTTTTCAAGTACGTAGTACTGCTAATGCGGAACAAATGGATCGTATTTTGACGCGTGAATCTATTCATTTAATTGTACTGGATTTGATGTTACCTGGTGAAGATGGCTTATCTATTTGCCGTCGTTTAAGAAGTCAAAATAATCCTATTCCGATTATTATGGTAACAGCAAAAGGTGAAGAGGTAGATCGGATTGTTGGACTAGAGATTGGGGCGGATGATTATATACCTAAGCCATTTAATCCTAGAGAATTATTGGCTCGTATTCGTGCCGTATTGCGACGTCAGGCAAATGAGCTGCCGGGTGCGCCGGCACAGGATGAGGCGGTAATTCGGTTTGGTAAATTTAAATTAAATCTAGGAACAAGGGAAATGTTTCAAGATGATGAGTCTATGCCATTAACGAGTGGTGAGTTTGCTGTTTTAAAAGTACTGGTCTCTTATCCACGTGAGCCTCTATCACGCGACAAACTGATGAGTCTTGCTCGCGGGCGTGAATATAGTGCGATGGAGCGTTCGATAGATGTGCAAATTTCACGTCTACGTCGAATGATTGAGGATGATCCGACTCACCCACGTTATATTCAAACGGTTTGGGGATTGGGTTATGTATTTGTGCCGGATGGTAGTAAAGCATGAAACGATTGCGTTTTTCCAGACGTAACACGTTTTCTCGTTCATTATTTGTTATTGTTACTTTACTGTTTGCTAGTTTAGTCACCAGCTATTTGGTTGTACTTAATTTTGTTGTGATGCCGAGTCTTCAGCAGCTCAATAAAGTCTTAGCTTATGAAGTGCATACGTTATTAACAGAGAAAATTGAATTACAAGATGGAAATGCAATTTTGATGCCTCTATCATTTAAGAAGAAAATCTATAAAGAGCTAGGTATTAATTTTTATACCAAGTCACTTGCTATGGATAAAGGCTTACGTTGGGCGAGACATTATGAGGAATTAAGCCAACAGATGGCGGAATATATGGGTGGCAAGGCGGATGTTCGTCTTGAAATCGCCAAAGAACATCCTTTTCTATGGTTAAATTCTTATCTTGCCCCAAATGTATGGATACGACTGCCTTTAACTGAAATAGGACAGAATCAGTTTGCAGTTGTATTTCGTTATACACTGGCTATTTTTTTAACTATTTTTGCTATTACATGGCTTTATATACGTTATCAGAGTAGGCCATTATTTGTGTTAGAAAACTATGCCAAGCAAATGGGAAAAGGTGTCATGGTTCCAGCAATCAAGGAAGAAGGTTCATTAGAAATACGTTATGTCATCCGCGCTTTTAATCGTATGTCATCAGGGATAAAAATGCTGGAAAATGATAGAACGATATTAATGGCCGGCGTGAGCCATGATTTGAGAACGCCGTTAACACGGATTCGGTTAGCGACAGAAATGATGAATGAAAAGGATCAGTATCTTGCAGAATCAATTAACAAAGATATTGAAGAGTGTGATGCTATCATTGAGCAATTCATGGACTATATACGTACAGGCCGAGAAATGAATATGGAGTTTTGTGACTTGAACAAAGTCCTACTTGAAGCTGTTAATGCTGAGAGTAGTTTCCTGCCTAATATTGAGACGCAGATTAGTTCATCACCTATCATTATTAATGCTAATGTAATTGCTATTAAACGAGCAGTAACCAATATGCTGGTTAACGCTTTCCGCTATGGCAATGGTTGGGTAAAAGTCAGTAGTGGTGTAATAAAAGATCATGCTTGGTTTCAGGTTGAGGATGATGGTGCAGGAATTAAAAAAGAGAGTATTCAACATCTTTTTCAACCTTTTGTGCAAGGTGAAAGAGCAAGAAGTAATGGTGGCACAGGACTAGGATTAGCAATTATTCGCCGAATTATTGATGCTCATGATGGTGAAATTATTATAGATAAAAGTAAACGGGGAGGATTATCTATACGGGCAACTTTACCATTAATGGAAAAATAGAAATTTATATTTTTATTTAGCCGTAATTTAACGGAAAATTTTATTATATTTTATGAAATCATATAATTCTTTGATTTTAAAAATTTATTATATCTATTTTAAAAGCTATATTTTTAAATAAATTGGATATTAATTTAACAGTCATAAAACTGTCATAAATAATACATCTTTCTGTCATCTAACTAACCTATTTTTTTCCTCGTATTTTTTTAACTCGCTACAATTAACAGAGTAATTTGTTTCTCTTTCATCCCAAATAGGAGGGATTATGAAATTGATGCTGATAGGACGTGAGATATTTAAAAGGGAAACGTGCGATAAATGTGGATCTACCTGGGACAAACTGGATCTATCTGGGACAAGTCAGGGTGATTAAGTTACACATAGTGAAACAGAAATCAGTACTCAAATCCTCTGTTGTTGCAATAATCTCCTCGCCTGAATTACAATCCACCTCTCAATCACTATGACTACCACTGTTGGAGACTGCTATGTTTCGTATGCAAAAAAGAACAATCAAAGTATGTGGTTGCGCGTTACTATTCATAAAGACGCTTCCCTGAATGGAAGTGTATTACACTGTTGATTCTGCAAAGGGTCTGTTTCAGTTTTGCGAGGTGGAGTTATATCACTATACGCCTAAAGAAGCTGAACTAGCCGCTTTTCTCAATCAAATACATCCCGAAGGCCTGTCAAAACACGGCTACATCAATCTCTGTAACCCTAGCATCATGATGGGAGCTCACACCGATCTGAGCCAAACTTTTCTGATTGGCTTGGTATTTGAACTGGTGCGACGCAGCTATTTTCCAGAGAAACCACCCCGCTATCAATCATTATTTGCTTGTCAGCAAATCAGTGAGGTTAAGCAATTCAGGGAATTACTGGCAGATGAGAAAGATGATGATGAAATAAGAACAGCATCAATATATGAGGTTATTACTGAGGGAATAGTTCATCGTGGTGATATGAGACTATTGAACAGTAATTGCCCGGTTCTGGAGCTGTATCGCCGGGCACATCTTTACTGGTCTGGAGAGGCCAGTCCTCTTAAGAAAGGGGAAAAACCGTTCTGGGAATGTCTAATTCCCCTTCCAGCCTTGATTGGTCAGCAGATGCCATGGTAGCACGCTTTTGGCGGCGTTTGTATCGTGATGTTGCGGCCACATTGCCGATCATCATCGTATTATTTTCGCCTTCAGAGAAATGGCTTCTCCTCTCTTCCAAAGCAAGCAGTGCCACTTTTAAATCTGTTATCGCTTCAGAGGGGCTGCCGGCATACACGCTCAGTGTATAGATTATGTTTTTCTCTCCGACGTCATCAATCCCAAAAAGAAAACCTGGTTTACAGGTGGATGATATCGTGTTAGTCATTCTGCTTTCCTCATGTTTCATTGTGTGAAACAAGAAACAGTCATCGAGGCGGCTTATCTTCATCTTCAAACAGATTGCCCTGGATGCGGGCCAGTTCTTCTTTTTTTACCCGCTTCACCACGGAATAAATCCACTGTAGCGAGACTTTGTATTTACGCGCCAGCGCGTGGTGGTTATGACCGTTGAAGTCGGCAAATATCTCCCGGTCACGCTGGCTGACTTTCCATATCAGGCCCATCGGAAAATAGACGTTTTGCCCACCCCAGACCGCCATCATCTGACTGGCGACGGCATCGCCTATCTGGCTGGCAACGGCGGGGTCAACGTCGATAATCTGCCTGACGGTCTGGGCGGTGTGTTCGGCCAGCTCAACCAGTAACTCCGGCCCTTTGCTACGAAAGGTATTCTCTAGCATGATGTTGCCCTCGCCACGCGTTTTTGCCACTGCTTGAGTTTCTCGATAACCTGGCTGGCCTGTTGGTTATCTAGCCAGTAAGGCGAATCACAGACGGTTTCCCGTTTAACAAAGTGGGCCAGGGCTGTTGCTGACCCATCACGGACAATGCCCTCGTGAGCCATTGCCTGCCACAGGGCCTGTATTTTTTGGATTTGCGGACGGTCAGTCTGCTTTTTTGTATTGGCGTGATGGGGTTGGATGCGGAAGCCTTTGGCTTTCAGGGCGTTTAACACCTGAGCCAGTTGACCGATATTCAGGGCTTTTGCCGATGTTTTCCCGGTTAGCCTGTGCAGCATCTGGCGGTAAGTCGTGTCGTCCAGCTTGAGATTGTGGGCGCCAATATGGATTAACTGCAGGTACTTTTGTCGGGTCATCGGAGGCTTCCTTTATCGTTGTGGTCGGGGTCAGGGTTCCTTATGCAGTGAGCAAAAAATAATCCTTCGGGTTTTGAAGGATTATAAAATGAATAGCGTTATTATACAATTGAATGATTTACATGCCGCTTTTCCGCTATGACTTCTTCACGCAAATTGCCCTGGCATCAATATCCTTGAAGGTTTCAAATTTTTTCGCAAACAGTCTGGCGGCCTGTTGACAGGCGGTTTCCGTGTCAAATTCCTGTGTATGCAGAGTGGAAAAGGCATTATCGCTATAAGGACTGGCGTACATGGCCAAAATTAATATCCACATGGTGATGTCCTCCTCGTTAATCGGCGGGTTTATGGTGAGTGTGTGGCGTTGATGGCGAATTTGCCGTGATACCTTTTAGTGGCACGACATCCCAGTTAAGTACCCAGGCGCTATACGACTGTCCGCAGTGTGGGCAGGCCAGTAGCAGGTCAATTCCCCACTCGCCGCTTTCCGGTTGTTGGATAATGTCTGCCTGGGTAGGATTCAGGCGTCGGGTTGCCTGATGGCAGCTGATGCAGGTAATACTCATAACGGGTTTTCCTTATCTAAGTCGACGATGAGTTCGGCCAATATCTCGAAGGCATTTTGAAATTCACAATACGCAGCGGCGGAATGGTCTGCCCGCAGGTGATGCATGGCGCGGTTTATGTGCCTTTCAATCTGACGGCGCAGAGGTTTTATTTCCTGATAGCTCATGAGGTCACCTCCTGCTCGAAGGGCGTAATAATGAAATCCTCAAGCTGGTGATGAAAGGTAATGCCGCGAATATTAAGGTGCCTGATGGTATCCTGATTTTTTAGCAGGGCATTTTTATCCACCTGCGCCTTGCGAATAATGCAGTGGTGTTGCCCGTTTTCTTCCAGTGCCTGCAAGATATCGTCCATCCCTTTGAGGGACACGGACGGCGGGCGGTTTCGCCACGACACCTCGCCGGTTATCAGGTTAACGGTTTTGGTTTTTCCGTTTTGGGTCAGCCCCTCTCGGTTGGCGTCGCACCAGGTCTGGATACCTTTTTGTAACAGGGTTATCCGGGCTTTCATGGCCTCAATATCAGCCGCATGCTGATGCGTTAACCGTGCGATTTCATCATTAATCTGTGTCTCTAGTCGGGTCATTTCCCGCTGGATATCACCCATCCGTTTTATATCGTCCATCACCTGTTCACGGGTTTGCGGCGTGCAGGCACCCGCCGCGGCTTTAAGCCGCGTTATTTTCTTTGCCATCTTTTTTTACCTTTTAATTAACAACGTCGGGAATTAAACGCGCTCGAAAATAATGTCTTCAAGGGCGTCACTGTGTTGAATATGCTCAAATAAATTCATGTTATATCGGGCCGCGATTTCACCAAGACGCTGGTCTTGTTCATCAACATCACGGCAGTTTTCGCAAATCGATAAATAGGTTTCATAGTCCTGCTCGGTAATATCGACGGTTTTTTCCAGATAAACCGATTGGCGAGCGGTAATACGGACAGGTCGTGTTGTCATGATTAACGTACCTCCCAGGTGATTCGGCAGTTATCTTGCAGGAACTGGTATTTTTCCCAGCGGCCCTGACGGTCGGTACCCAGGGCATAGCGAACGGCATGCCCCTTTTTATGTAACGCATCACACCGTCGGTCATGCAGCAGGGTAAGGGTCGGACGGCTATAGCCATCAACAGTAAACTGACTGACGATAAAACCTTCCTGGTTGAGTTTCTCCATCACCGACAGACATTGCCTGAACTGCTGCTGGATGGCCTGGTAGGTCATCGCTGACGGGTTTTTAATGGTCACGGCGGGGTTGAGCATAAAAGCCTCCTTTAATGCACACTGTGAATAATATTGGCATCGATAACCGGGATGGCGTTTTGTGCGGCCAGGTTCATGGCAGCGGTCACCAGATTGCCGATAGCCAGGGGATAAAGCAGGCTGACCGGGGTGTCTTTTTTCGGGCGCAGCCAGCTTAGGCGTTGACGCAGTGCCGGTATCGCATCCGGGCCGAGGACGTTGCCAAGGTCGCCGCCGACGCGTTTAAACTTGAAATCAAGAAAGTCAGCCAGGTGGTCATCCAGCGGCGGCAGGTCAATCACCTCGCAGCGCTGCACCACTTCCCTGACCGCCAGCAGGCGTTCAGATAACTTGTCACCCAGTTCGGGTTGTCCCAGCAGGACGATGGACAGCAGTTTTTTAAAGCCGTCTTCCAACTCAAAGAAGCGTTTGAGGTGCTTTAAGGTCGGGATGGGCAGAGAATGGGCTTCTTCAATCACCAGCACATGGCTGTACCCGGCGCGGCTGCTGTCTTTTAATAGTCGGTGTAACTGACGGAAGCGGGCCTCCGGCGAGCGTTTGAGCTTTTCCAGTGGGGCTAGGGTATGGACAATAGCCTCGGCAAGGCTGGCGGCTTTCAGGGTCTTGCCCTGATGGTCGTTGTCTTCCATCGCCAGCACGTAGGGTTCAATCACCACCACGGGGGCGTTTTCCCGATAAATGCGGTCCGTCAGGTCACGTCGCAGCGTGCTTTTACCCGAGCCGGATTCACCGATAACGGCGATAAAGCCACCATAGCGGGCGGTCTGGTACAACGCCTCACGCACATAACGGCTTTCCGGGGTTAAAAACACATCGTCATGACCTTGTACTGCGTTGTCATCAAATGGAGCGCGAAACAGCCCAAAATGTTTTTTGGTGGCAGGCAGTAATACCTGTTTTTTCAGTAACATGGTGTCTTCCTCATTGCTAGGTAGTGGGCGTTTTTCCTTTCCGCCGGACGTGACCCCGTCAAAACAGTCGTCCGCCGCGATACCCTGGTCACGTAACCAGGCACGGATACGGTGTTTTAGCGTGTCGGTGTCCTGTTTTGGCCACTGGTGGTGATTGACTATCTGCGCCAGCGTCGCCTCGGAAAGGTCAAGCGCGCGGGCCAGTGCCGCTTGCGTCAGGTTGTGTTGTTGTAACAGGGTTTTCAGTTTCAGCATGATGGCCTCCCGTTAACCGTGACTGGCCAGGCTGACCACCACATCGCCCGTCTGCGCCATTAATTCATCACCCAGCGCGTCGACCTGGTCGGCGGGAATGCCGTCCGGGAAGCGCTGGGTTAGTGTGGTGTAAAATTCACTGCGCCAGGTCTTACCCGCCGCCTGAAAACGCGCCCGCAACTGTTGCACCACCACGACCGGGTTTAAGCGCTCTTCAAAACGCGGCGCGCAAACCGGGGAGGCCTGCCCTTGTTTAGGGAGATAAATCGGTGGGGTATCGCGTTCATTTTCCAGATAAGGGTTAAAGCGCCCACCAAAGGGTAAGGCATTGGCTTTTTGCGCGGCGGCGGTTTCCCCCGGCGTGGTGGTGCCATACAGGGTCTGCTCGACTTCCGACAGATGGTGTTGCGCCGGGGTGTGGGGTAATGCCTTGAACGATTCGCCGAGTGTCGGGCTGTTGAGGGCAAAACCGTAGTCGTCTTTCGCCACTTCCGGCACCCGGCAAAAGACTTCCAGTCCGTCCTCATTAATCACGACCACCTGCGCCTCACTGTCACGCCAGGGGTTACGCACTATCTGTACGGTGTCGCCCACGCAAACGCCGGGGACTTGCCGTACATCGTATTCACTCCCCCTGAACGACACGCGAAGGTGGGTGCTAACCTTACGGTTTTCCGGCTGGCTCACCGCCAGCTCACGGCATACGTCAACAGGCGGTGCCTTGATTAACTGTCCAGGGGTAATATGCAGCCAGCAGTCGGTGCGAGTCATGCCGGTACGGCGATGCAGCGCGGTGCGGTTATACTTTTTACGCCACAATCCAACCAGGCGGTTCAGTTCATCAATATGATTGACTTGCACAAACCGCAGCCCGGATTCAAAATGGCACTCGAGAATGTCGCGCGCTTTTTCCACTGAGCCGGTGGCGCGGGCATTACGGGCTTTGTGTGCGATAAGTTGAATACCAAGGGTTTTACACAGGTTGCGCAGGGTGGACGAGACCAGCGCGCAACCGGGGTCGGTATAAAGGATGCGCGGCACGCCATGCAGGACGTCGGCCCCACCGCGTTCTTGCATGGCGTTAATCAGCACATCGGTAAAGTTTTGTGTCGTTTCGCCGCCAAAGCGGTACTCGGCATAAATCCAGCCGCTGGTATGGTCGGTCAGCTCAAATGACCAGACGCGGTCGTTAATCACCCGCGCCAGATTTTTTGGCTTGTTCTTGTTAAACTCCGCCTCACTCATCATGCGCAGGCCACTATCGCGCGTGGTGTGCCCTTGGGCGGGATTTTTCAGGTAATAGAGTACACACAGCGACGCATCCAGTTGCCAGACATGATTGGGATGCTCGGTTTTTAACTGGACGCACGGGGCTGGTGCCCGTAACTGGTTGGGGTGCAGGCGATATTGGTACAACGCCCGACTGATGGCATCGACCGACAGGGGGAACCACTCGCCGGTCTCGTTATCAATATACCCAGCATTAATTAGGTTGTTCACCCGCAGGTCATTAACCGCCTGCTCCAGGCTGTAAAGGCGCTTGCCGTTCTTGCGATGCGAGGCCATCATCACGCCGGATATTTGCAGCGCTTCCTCACGGGTCAGGGCGCTGGTGCCACAATCCACCCGTTGCTTGCGCGGCGGTTTATAGCTTACCTGTTTGATTTTTCGCAGTAGCGTGGCTTTGGAAATGCCGAGTGCCTGGCAACCTGTTTGATAAACCGCGTCTTTGCCGCCATGTCCGGCTTTTTCGGCGGCCTGGGCAATCGCCAGTACGCGTTCGGTCAGGATGGCGTTCATAACACCCCCTCCTCGCCGCTATCCTGTCCGGTACCGCGTAAATGTTCAGGTAACTGAAAATCCGCGTCTTCGGCCTCGGCATCCGCCTTTACCCAGTCAGGTACCGCCTCTGACACCGCGTGGTAGGGTAACGCAAAGTCGTTACGTAAGACATTGATTTCAAACTCAATATCATTAAGCAAGCCTGCTAAATAGTCGGCGTGAGACGTCATATCGCCACTGTGGCTATGCAATTTTTCCAACCCTTCCCGAAAGCGCCCCATCAATATGGCTTTAACATCAAAGCCCACCAGGCCGATTTCTTCACGGAGCTGGCGTATGCCTTCTTCCCCTAACGGGCGATGCTGATTAAGCAGGCGGTTTTCACTCAGCTCATTGATTTTTTGGTCTTTTTCGTTGGCTAGGCGGCGGCTGGCTTCCAAGCTATCACGGGTTTCGCGCAGTTTTGCCTTTAGTTCACGTACCGACATGCGATCAACCTCATCGAGCGTCAAGCCCGCGATGGTGCCGCCTTCGGCGAGTTCGGCGAGGTCTTCATCGTCTTCTAACATCAGTTCATAGAGTTTTGCCTTGCCGAGAGCCGCAAACGTCTGCGCTTTTCCACCTAATTGAGGTGATAAATATTTTAGAGATGCCTTCATCATAATTTGAGTGGTTCTTTCAGCTAGCCCTAACTGGCTTGTTACGATATTTACAAACTCTCCATGCGGCTCATTCTCTTTCAGAATAATCAACCGCTTTCCCGCCTCCAGCATGGCTTCCGCACTTTGTGCCATATAGAAACGTGCCTCATGCACAATCCTTTCCCGTTCATAGGGTAGGCCCTCGCCGTACTTGTCCATAATGGCCTGCTGATGTTCAGCTAGCGCGTTAAGGTTATTCATTAAATCCGGTGCCAAAGGCTGTTCGGGGGTGATTTCAGCCGTCATCGGTAACGCTTTTCTACCCATTATTTTTCTCTCTTACAATTTTGACGGTGAGGCTATGCAGCGGCCACGTTTTTCTGCCATCTTGATTTGCGCCCGTTCGGTTTCATCGAAAAAGGCTAGCGCAATCTGTATCAATTCCTCGCTGAGGGCGTAGTTCCCATTGAAGCGCTGCTCAACCATGCCCTCTTCGACTAAAAATGGCAGAGTACGACTGATATTGGCCGGGGAGTCATTGATAAGCGCCGCCAGGGCTTTATTGGACAAGCCGTCTCGGTAATGCCCCTTCATGGCTTTTAAAATACGCAGCGCCCGTCGTGTACGTGAAGATGGGTGCAGTAATAAGGTGTTTTTCATCGGATGCCTCTTTTTCATTAATGGAAATTGTGATACCGTCAGCGAAACAGGCGAATGTTATTTTTTATGGCGCTTTTTGCCCGATGGCATGGGGGAACCCATTATCTGTTCAATCGCCTGTTTGATTTTGCGTGCTTCCCCGCGCCAGCCCTGGCAGGAGCCATCAAGCAACATATAAACCTGATAGGGTTTGAAGCCGGATTGGCGCGCCCACGCCGCCACCGTCGGGTAGTTCTGATAGACACGGTCATAAAAATTGCGCTTAAAGTCGGCTGGATGTTGCAGTGACATTGTTTTATCTCCGTCATAAAAAGTTAAAAATAAATATACATTGATATGCAAAATGATGTAAAGTCTTTTTTGTTTGTTTTTGTATATTCCTTATCACTATTAAAAAGCACGGGCTGTTATCGGCCTAAAGGAGACCTGTATGGCAAAGAAAAAAGCGGCAACCAGCCTGCCTGTAACTACCGCGGACAATATCACGATTGCGGGGGGGGGGAGGCAATTGCATATCCTGAAAAAAATGCAGCAAACAGTGCCCAGCAGGAGGTGATGGCACGTTTTGGCGATGGGCTGCCCTATGAACGGGAGAGGATTGTGCATGAAGCGCGCTTCTATATGGCACAGAGTGCCGAAGCCATGCTGGAGGCGGGAAAGCGGTTGATTATTCTGAAAGAGAATGAGCCGCATGGAGAGTTTGTAAATATCGTAACAAGCCAGTTAGGGCTAGCTGAAAGAACCGCTCAAATTATGATGAAGGCATCTCTAAAATATTTATCACCTCAATTAGGTGGAAAAGCGCAGACGTTTGCGGCTCTCGGCAAGGCAAAACTCTATGAGCTGATGTTGGAAGACGATGAAGACCTCGCTGAACTCGCCGAAGGCGGCACTATCGCAGGTCTGACCCTCGACGAAGTTGACCGGATGTCGGTACGGGAATTACGGGCAGCATTACGTAAAGATGAAGCGGCGCTTAAACGCAGCCAGCAACTGGTAGCCGAAAAAGAGAAGCAGTTACAACAGTTAAGCCAGCAACTGACTGGAAAGACCTCTACAGCGACTACAAGCAATGAACAGGCCTCACTCGATACCCAGCAGTGGGTGACACTAACACTAGAAGGAGTGGGAGACCGTCTCAAATCTGAGCGACTGCGATTGGGACTTAGCCAGGAGATCTTTGCCGAACGGTGCGGGGTTAAAAAGCTCACTCAGTACAACTATGAAAAAAGTGAGCGGCATCCTGATGCGGGCTACTTAATCGCCGCGAAAGCGTTAGGAGTCGATCTTAATTATGTGATGACCGGTGAGCGCCACGATGAAGCCAGTGCGCTCGATGTGGTGAGGGATGAAGAAGAGGCTGAGGTGTTAACGGCCTTTCGCCATATTCCCGGCGAAACACGCGAAGTGGCCAAACGTACCTTGACGGCAATGGCAGAGAAAAAAGCCACTCGTCACCGCGCTTAAGTCTTCCCTGCATTCGTTGCCGCGAAAGAGGGTTATTTGACAGTGATAATCAGCTCACGCCGTTGGGTGGGCTGATTGCTATTGAGGCTATAACGAATCGGGACGCTCTCCATCTCGAACCCCTGAAACACTTCCCGCATTTCAGGAATATCATTGACCGAAATAATCATCATCCCCGTCAGGTCTCGTCCCATTCCCGCCAGTTTTTCATATTGATCCAGACCAAAATCCACCCCATAGCCTTCCGTTCCCCAATACGGCGGGTCGCAGTAAAACAGCGTGTGCGGACGGTCATAACGGGCAATACAGCTGGCCCAATCCAGGTGTTCAATGGTGGTGCGTGATAATCGCAGATGGGCGAGCGACAGCTCTTCTTCCATGCGTAGCAGGTTCAAGCGTGGCCCACTGGTAGTGGTCACGCCAAAGGTGTGCTCCGCCACCTTGCCGCCGAACGCCTGCTTTTGCAGGTAATAGAAACGGGCTGCGCGCTGGATATCGGTTAAGGTCTCGGTCGGCGTGATGTTTAACCATTGATACATCGCCCGGCTGACCAGCGCCCATTTAAACTGGCGCATAAACTCTTCCAGATGGTGTTTCAGCACCCGATAGAGATTGACCAGCTCGCCGTTGATATCGTTAATCACTTCTGCTTTGCTGGGTGACTTCATAAAAAAGAGCGCCGCCGCGCCACAAAACGGTTCCACGTAGCAGATATGCGCCGGGAAGCGCGGTAAAATCTGTTTGGCCAGCCGCCGTTTACCGCCTATCCAGGGCAGTATGGGTAAAAAATGTTGCTGCATTGTCTGTAAGCCTTTTTCACTAATGGAAATTCGTGTAGACTCTTTCCTGTTCTCGAGAACGGAAAGCGCCACGGTTGACTCACAGGCGAACTCTGTGTGTTGACGGCCTGTCCGGTGTTCGTGCACTGGGTAGGTCGCGCTTTTTCCCTTGCCCCGCTCGGGGCTAATCACTGCGCCTAACCTAACCGTTCACCCATCCTCCCACTAGTAAACCGCTTTAAAAGCGTTTAGCGCCCTGCCTTGTCACACTGTCTGCCTGATTCTCAGGGAGATGGTGATGAAAACGCGAAAAAAATTGACCTTGCCCCCATTTAAAACCCCGCGATTAAGCGGCTGGTTGCTCACCGCTGCTGGTCTGTTGCTGGTGATTG
>NZ_AUCC01000007.1 GCF_000429565.1 Arsenophonus nasoniae DSM 15247 | reverse complement strand
TTGAAGAAAAAAATGGTTGTTTATCATTTGATTTTTATCTTTTTATTTTTTCCTATTTATTATTCCTATGCGAATCCGGCGATTTTACTTGCTCGTACGGCTATTGGTGCGGGTTTAGCCAGAATAATAGCGACGAGAGCTTCTGCTATTGCTGCTAATGATGCCGTGTATTTATCCTTAGTGAGTAATACAAGCCGTTCTATTTCAAGTTCACTGTTGAAACGTATTTCATCAAAGATAAGTGATAAATCAATTTATAAGTCCGTTGGAGGGGCGTTGAGCTGGGCTGGCGTGGGTTATAGCATTGGGACTATAAATGAAAATGCTTTTGTTTCTGATGAAATTAAAGTCGCTACGAGTGGTAAGAAAAGAGATGATGGTCGGTATGATGTTTTTATAAATGGAAAAAACTATATTTCAGATTTTGAGCCATCTCCAGATAATCCCTTTTTTATAACAATAAATACAACAGAAAATGGTGATGTCATTATTTCGGATTCATTAAATAACTCTTATCCATTTTATACTTATTTTAATAAGAAAATCATACAGGGTTATGATTGGGCAAGTGTTGCTTTGTCTTATTTTTATCAATATAAAAATTCAAATCAAAAAAAAGTTTGTGGATTAGCTGGAGTCGCTTGTAGTGTTGATTCGCCTAGCGTAAAGCGTATTAATAAAGATATGGGTTTTGTGACATTAGAATACGTGGGTGTCTATACTGAATCTCGGGGTTTTTATAAAAAAGGCGAGGTGGGAAAATTTGAGACTAATGTTCATGTTCATACTAATAGTGGTTTCAAAGGTATTCCAAAAGAACCTGAAAAACAGCCTAATCAAGTTAAAGAATCTTTTTTAAAAAAATTAAACGAGGTTTCGATAGATATTGATGAATTAACAAAATTTTATAATGATATATTTATGGAAGCTTCTTTATCTACGGATTATCAAGGCGTTCCCTATAGCTCAAGTAATGCAATTTCTAAGGAAGAAGTCACTTCCAGTAATCCTGAATTATCTAATCTTAAAAAAAGTGAATGGTTTAAACCTGCACAACTTAATTCTCATTCACCTATTCAGGTGATGCCATCATATTCCAATAATAATGAATCAGGTGATTTATCCGGCAATAATGTGGATTTTAAAGAGAATGATATTAAATATCCTGACTTAAAAATGCCAACGGCGGAACAGATATTACAGCCTTATAAGTCGTTTTTTCCCTTCTTGCAAAATTTTAGTTTACCGTCCCGTAATGTTCAGTGTCCGGTCTGGAGTGTTCCATTTTATGGCAAAGATTACAAAATTGACTCACATTGTCCGTTGATTGAACAAAACAGGGGAGTTATTGGAACCATATTTGCGTTGGTTTGGGCATTTATCGCATTGCGGAAATTATTAAGTGCATAGGTGATATATGGGACGATTATTTATTACGTTATTCAGTGGTGCATTTGAGTTTGTTTTTAAAGGAATTGTGCCTAAGTTTTTTTTGTTTTTTGCGTTGTTTTATATTACGACAGAGTTTATTCCTATTGTTATAGACGTGTTTTTGCTTAAATCGACAAATTTAGCGGAGCTTTTTGCTGCTTTGCCTGATGCGATTTGGTATTTCCTAAATTTATTACAGTTTCCATTTGGCGTGCCATTGGTGATATCAGCAATGGTGACGCGCTTTATTATCCGTAGATTGCCGATAATCGGGTAAGGGGATTCGTATGCCAATTACTGCTTATGTCGGCGTTCCTCGCTCCGGCAAGTCTTACGAGGTGGTGAAATCGGTTATTGTTCCTGCGATTGCGTCCGGTCGTCGTGTTGTTTCTAATATTTACGGGCTGAATGAGCAAAAAATAAAAGATTATTGCCTGAAACAAAATAAAAAATTGATGCATGAAAAATTAGGCTTATTGGTTCACGTTGAGAATGGTCAGTGTCTTGATGAAGATTTTTTACCGTCGATGGAAAATCAGTCTACCTTTTGTCAGGCTGGCGATTTGGTGGTGATTGATGAAGTTTGGCGGGTATGGGGCAGCGATAAAGATATTCCTAAAAATCATCGTTCGTTTATTGCTGAACATGGTCATTTTATCAATAAAAAGACGGGTATTATGTCTGATTTGGTGGTGATTAATCAGACGGTAACGGATATTCCCCGTTTTATTAAAGCCCGTATTGAAACAACCTATCGGATGCAAAAGCATGTTTCTCTGGGATTAAGTAATCGCTATCGGGTTGATGTGTTTCAAGGCGTTAAAATCACCAAATCGAATCGGATGAATTATTATCAGGAAAAATACGATAAGGCGATTTTTGAGCTTTATAAATCGGTTGAGGGAAATAATCCTAATACCTTAAAGACGGATAAACGGCAGTCTATTTTTTCATCAACAAAAGTGTTGATGTTAATGGTGCTTGTGCCTTTGGCTATTCTGGTTTCTCTTTATTTCGTTTATCAGTACTTCAATCAGTATTTAAATCCTGAAAAGCCGAAACATGCGCAATCTGTTAATTCTGTTTCTCAAAGTTCTAATCCAGTAGCTAGTTTTTCCATCCGTTCGTCTAAAGTGGTTTTATCGTCAAAATGGCGTATTACAGGGGAACTGCTCAGAGAAGGGAAAGCGTATGTCATTCTAGCGGATAAACAAGGGCAGTTACGTCTTGAGCCACGGAGTCAGTTTCAGTTTAACGGACGTCTTTTACAGGGAGAAATTGATGGGCAGTTAGTGAATTATTATTCAGGAGGTGGACAGTGAATAAAGCATTATGGGGGGGGGTATTTTTCTTTATTTTTTCTGTTGACGCAAAGAATGTTGATTTTAAGCTTGAAGCGGTTCCATTACCTAAAGCGATTTCGCTGATTTATGATGAAGTTTTGCAAAAGCCTTATATGCTTGACCCTAATTTAGCGAATGATTTGAGTTTAATGAGTTTTCATGCTACGGAAAAGCAGGATTTTAATCAGTTTATTATTCGTTATTTTGAGAATATGAATATTCGTGTTTATGAAAAACAAGGGGTGGTTTATCTGGTTAAGGTTAAGCCACCTGAACCTAAAGTAATCAAACAGAGTTTTGTTTATAATCCGATACACCGTGATGTTGACTATCTTCAGGGTTTTTTAAAGTCCGAAGGGGAGATTGCGGCTAATGGTGATAAATTGGTTTTTTACGGTACGAAAGAGGAGATTGTACGCGTTCAGCGTGTGTTGAGTTCTGTCGATACACCTTCACGTGAACTGGTTGTGACTGGTTATGTGTTTGAGGTTCAGGATATTGAAAAAGAAGGCAGTGGAATTAATTTATTAGCTAAATTATTGTCAGGAAAACTGGGCATTAATATTGGCATAAAACAAAATTATGAGAATTTTATTACGATTAATACGGGCAATCTGGATGCGATGATTGAATTATTTCGCACTGATAGCCGTTTTCATGTGGTGAGTAGTCCAACATTACGGGTTAAATCCGGTTCAAAAGGAAATTTTAGTGTAGGCTCTGATGTCCCTGTTTTATCCAGTGTGACTTATCAGGATGGTCGTCCTGTTCAGTCTGTTGAATACCGTTCAAGTGGGGTGATATTCGATATTCAGCCAACGATAAAAAGTCAGGCAATTGATTTAAAAATTCAGCAGCAATTATCTAACTTTGTGAAAACGGATACAGGCGTTAATCAATCTCCTACGTTGATTAAACGGGATATTGTCACTGATGTCACTGTAAAAAGTGGTGATGTGATTGTGCTTGGGGGTTTAGCAGAGAATAAGCTGGAAGAAGGGGGAACGGGTTTTAGTTTTTTGCCTAAAGGTTTTTTATCGGGTAAGTCTACGTCAAGGACTAAAACAGATATTGTCGTTTTATTACAGGTGAAAGTGATTTAAGTTTTCCGTTCATAAAAATCGTCCCCCGCAGCTGAGCGAGGAGGCAGATTTTTATGAACGGAGAACGAAGGTTGTCACGGGTAATAATCGTTATAATCTGTTCAGTTTTAAAATGTTGTTTGTTAAGCGTTACGCTGTTTTTTAGCGCTGTATAGCCAGACGTCCATCTGACTATACAGCTATCACATAAACCTAAGCAGAGGTCTATATGACTGTGTTCGATCCTACTCAATATCCAGAGTTACGCAATCTTTTTCCTGAATTAACGCCAGTGCAGTTTGAAACGGCATTGTTATTTGCTTTTGGCATTCCACAAAAAGAAATCTCAGTGTTGCGTTCAGTGGCGTATAAAGTGGTGAGACAGACGATAACAGAATCCAGAATGAAATTTGAGCCAGCGTCATTGACGGGATTATTAACGGTATTTCATGTTCGTTTAGTGTTATTTGCTTTGTATGATTGCCAGCAACGCATTCGTAAGACATAAAAAAGGCTGTCAATCTAGGTGCGTTAAACGCACCTAGGGTATTTTATTCGATGAGATAATATCGATTCGGTATTAGGTCATAACTTCTAAAATCAATTATGAAATACCGCCACTTCTGATTTTGAGTCGCATCACACTAACATCAGGAAAACCCGCTACTTTATGGCGGGCTTTTTTTTATGTTTTAAAATGTCCGTCAGGACATGTAAGGCGGCAGATTGAAATCACAAAGATAACTGAATGGAAAACCGCCGAAGCCAGGGGGGACTAATCGAGTAGCAGGAAACCCTGCGCTTGCGCCTCCTGCCAAGCCTGTTTTTTTGCAATGTCAATTGTTAGTATTAGTGTTTGAGTGAAGATACTGAGTAAAAACAATGATGAAATACTTATTGGTGTTGACCTTGAGTTCATTAGTTCTGGTTGGGTGTAAAAATGGTTTTTCAAAATACACACTAGAAGAAAAAAAAGCGATTATAAAAAAGCATGATAGAGAATGGCGAAAGCGACAAATTTGCGAGCGTAGATATAGAGAGAAACCTTCATTATTACTAGATTGTGTCAGTGATATAGATGATCCCGATTTTGAACATATGTATTAAGGTTCGCACAATATTTAGATATTATGTTAATTAATGGTTGATACTATGCAAAGATTAACGGTTTTTCTATGATTTGATTCATAAACTGGCAAAAATAAATAGTTATTTAGTACGGAGTGATCTTTTTTCTTCTAACGTTTTATTTTTTTAGCGGAAACTAATGAGATGCTGTAATTCTTATCAGAGTCAGGTAGCATATATTTATTTACCGCTTTTTATCAAAATTGATTAGTCACGTTTATTAGGGATACCAGTGTCTACTGCGGAAATTATCAATATTACATCCCCGGCTCGGCAAGTGTTGCAGCAGATTTTTGGTTATCAGCAATTTCGGCCAGGCCAAGAACAAATTATTAATACTATACTTACCAAGCAAGATTGTTTGGTCGTCATGCCAACCGGGGGAGGAAAATCTCTCTGTTATCAAATACCCGCTTTAATTTTGCCCGGCTTAACAATAGTAGTTTCCCCCCTAATTTCATTAATGAAAGATCAAGTTGATCAGCTTTCTCAGTATGGTATCGAAGCCAGTTATCTTAATTCAAGCCAAACTGGGCAACAGCAAAAGCAGGTCATTGAGTATTGTCGACAAGGCAAAATAAAATTACTTTATATTGCTCCAGAACGATTGGTTATGGATAATTTTCTTGATCGATTGCCAAAATTAAATCCGGTTTTATTGGCTGTCGATGAAGCCCATTGTATTTCACAGTGGGGACATGATTTTCGTCCTGAATATCGAGCATTAGGGCAATTGCGGCGTCGCTTTTCGCAGTTACCGGTTATTGCCTTAACCGCCACTGCGGATCAAACAACGCGTAATGATATTATTCACGGTCTTGAACTGTGTGAACCACTTGTCCATATTAGCAGCTTCGATCGACCTAATATTCGTTATACTTTAGTAGAAAAATATAAGCCTCTTGATCAACTTTGGTTTTTTATTAAAGGACAAAAAGGTAACAGTGGTATTGTTTATTGCAATAGTCGCAGTAAAGCGGAAGAGACAGCTGAGCGATTGCATAAACGCGGTTTAAGTGCGGCGGCTTATCATGCTGGTCTTGATAATACACAACGCGCCAAAGTACAAGATGCTTTTCAAAAAGATGACTTGCAAGTGGTGGTAGCAACGGTGGCATTTGGTATGGGAATTAATAAATCTAATGTCCGTTTTGTCGTCCATTTTGATATTGCCCGTAATATAGAATCTTATTATCAAGAAACGGGGAGAGCTGGGCGTGATGGCTTAGCTGCAGAGGCAATCTTATTTTATGATCCTGCTGATTTATCCTGGTTGCGTCGTTGTTTAGCGGAAAAGCCTGCCGGACAATTGCAAGAAATTGAACGTCATAAATTGAATGCGATGAGCGCTTTTGCCGAGGCGCAAACCTGTCGCCGGCTAGTATTGTTAAATTATTTTGGTGAAAATCGGCAGCAGCCTTGTGGTAACTGCGATATTTGTTTAGATCCACCGAAACGGTATGATGGCCTAATTGATGCTCAGAAAGTACTTTCTTGTATTTATCGAACAGGGCAGCGTTTTGGTATCGGCTATATTGTTGACATTTTGCGCGGTGCGAATCATCAACGTATTCGTGAATTTGGCCATGATAAGTTGCCAGTTTATGGCTTAGGTAAAGAACAGAGTCATGAGCATTGGGTGAGTGTGTGTCGGCAACTTATTCATATGGGGTTAGTGAGCCAAAATATTGCCCATTTTTCAGCATTACAATTAACAGAAGCGGCTCGACCGATATTGCGTGGCCAGGTGCCATTACAGCTGGCTGTTGCTAGAGTCT
This sequence comes from Arsenophonus nasoniae DSM 15247, assembly GCF_000429565.1. GTDB lineage: Bacteria > Pseudomonadota > Gammaproteobacteria > Enterobacterales > Enterobacteriaceae > Arsenophonus > Arsenophonus nasoniae. Next base: position 75,348 of record NZ_AUCC01000007.1, on the reverse strand, counting down.
TATCGAAAAAAAGCCGTAATCAGCAAAATAAAAACTACCAAAGTCATTATGATAAAAAATTATTTGCTAAATTACGTCAATTGCGAAAAGTTATTGCGAATGAAGAAAATATTCCACCTTTTGTTGTTTTTAACGATGCCACTTTAATAGAGATGGCGGAGCGATATCCTGTCCAGCCGAATGAATTACTATTGATTAATGGTGTAGGCCAAAGAAAATTAGCGCGATTTGGAGAAGCATTCATGACATTGATTCGTGATCATCTGGCTGGTTTTGAATGAATTGAGGAGCAATTATGACGCCTGACATGCTAAAAGCGAGTTGGCTGACGCGTGAATCTCAGTTTTTAGCTTTTGCTAATGGTCCGCTTTTAGATTTTTGGAAAATGCGTGATGAAGCAGAATTTATTGGCGTCGATAATATTCCTATTCGTTATGTAAAAATTTGCTCCGCTCAGCATGATAAAGCGATTGTCATTTTGCCCGGACGCAGTGAAAGTTATGTAAAATATCCTGAAGTTGCTTATGATTTTTATCATCTTGGTTATGATATTTTTATCATAGATCATCGTGGACAAGGTCGATCGGGAAGAATGTTGGCCGATCCTCAAAAGGGACATGTCGAAAAATTTACTGATTATATTGATGATTTTGAATCTTTTATCACCCTTGAGATTAAGCCGCGATACTATTCACGTCGTTATGCACTCTCCCATTCAATGGGAGGGGCTATTCTCGGTGGCTATCTGTTAAGTGATAGTCTGATTTTTAATGCCGCAGTTTTATGTGCTCCGATGCTGGGCATTAATTTACCGGTCTCACGTTGGTTGGCAAATTTTATCATTCAGTGTGCTGAGGCGAGCGCTAATACCCGTGATGATTATGCAGTATCAACCGGTAAATGGCAGCCATTACCCTATATTATTAACATATTGACTCATAGTTATGAACGTTATCGGCGTTATTTACGTTATTATGCTGATTATCCTGAATTACGTATTGGAGGTCCAACTTATCATTGGATCGGAGAAAGTCTGCAGTTTTGTACTAGTTTAATTGAAAAAGCGGGAGAAATTGAGGTTCCGCTTATGCTATTACAAGCGAGTGAAGATAAGGTTGTTAGTAATCGGGATATTCAGAAATTTTGTCTCGCTCGACAAAAAATGCAGATGGGAAGAGGGGAAAAGCTACCTTTAATTATAGAAGGGGCAGACCACGAAATATTATTTGAAAATGATGTGTTACGTGCTATGGCACTTAATGCAATTTGTGATTTTTTTGATCAACATTGATTAACCAAGGAAAAACAATGACGTATTCTGTTGTTGCTTCAGATTTAGATGGTACTTTACTATCTCCTGACCACACTTTACCGCTATATACAAAAGAAACGTTAAAATTATTAGCAGAAAAAAATATTCATTTCATTTTTGCTACGGGTCGCCACTATATTGATGTTGATCAGATCCGTAATGGGTTAGGTATTAATGCTTATATGATCACATCTAATGGTGCTAGGGTACATAATACTAATGGCGAGCTTATCTTAAAGCATAATCTTGATCCTAATATTGTTCATGAGCTCTGTCTAATGGAGTTTGATAATCCAAATATTCTGACAAACTATTATTCTAGCAATAATTGGTTAATTAATCGGGAGAGCCCAGAACAAAAAGCATTTTTTAAAGAGTCTGTTTTTCACTATCAACTTTTTGAGCGTGATAATTTTTCTACGACCGATGTGAGCAAAGTCTATTTTACTTGTGAAGATCATCAGCAATTATTGCTATTACAGGAACAAATAAGCAATCGTTGGGGCAATCGTATCAACGTTAGTTTTTCATTACCAAGTTGTTTAGAAGTTATGAATGGTAGTGTTTCCAAAGGAAATGCATTAAAACAGGTAGCCAATTTATTAGGCTATACTTTGCAGGATTGTATCGCTTTTGGTGATGGAATGAATGATTATGAAATGTTAACGATGGCGGGAAAAGGCTGCATAATGAAAAACTCACATCAATTATTGCGAGATAATTTACCCGATATGGAAATAATTGGTTCTAATGAAGAAGAAGCGGTTTCTTATTATTTGCGTCGACTTTATAGTGGTATTTAAATATTTGCTGCAGATAAAAACCATCTAAATTGAGGTTACGAAAATTCACTTTAGAAAACAACAAAATAATTTATTATTAATTTGCTAAAGTGATTTTGTTTTTTAATTATATCAACAAGTCAATTAATAATGAATTTTTAAAATTTATTATGACTTATATTTATATTATGGAAAATAAATTGCTTAAATCTATTTTTGATTTTTATAGTGCGAAATAAAGGGATACTAAGATTAACTATTATCTTAGTATAATTTTTGAAGCGTTAGTTATAAAAAGGAGCTGGCGATATGAGAAAATTAATTCTGGTATTTACGCTAGGAATATTGAGTTATGGTTCTTTGGTCTCTGCTGATATAACAAATACAAAATCTAATGTAATAACGCAATTACAGCAATTAGCTGAACAAGGTAATGATAAAGCTCAGTATGAATTGGGGGAAAAATATTTTCGTGGACAAGGAATTTCTCAAGATTTCAAACAGTCCGTTGTTTGGTATTTGAAATCGGCTGAATTAGGTAATGCAGATGCGCAGTTTAGGCTCGCTACCATGTATGTTAATGGTTTTGGTGTTAGGCGTAATTATGATCAGGCAATAGAATGGTACCAGAGGGCAGCAATCCAACAACATGTTCGTGCGCAAAGCAATATGGCTACTATGTATGCTCATGGATTAGGTGTGAAACGAAATTTACCGGAAGCAGCATATTGGTTTGAGCAAGCATCAAAAGGGGGTTATGCATTGGCACAATTTAATTTGGGATTAATGTATAGTATTGGCAACGGTGTGATAAAAGATTACAAAAAAGCCGTCTATTGGTTCAAGCACGCCGCAAAACAGGGATATGCTAAAGCTCAGGATCGTTTAGGTGTTATGTATGCAGAGGGACATGGTGTTAATAAAGATAATAAAAAGGCCTATGCATGGTTAGCTACCGCCGCTTGTAATGGTAATAAAGAAAGTCAAAAATTTCATGATAAGATCGGAAAATTGTTTTCTGTTAAAGAAATGAAGGCAGCAGAGGCATTAGCTGAACGTTATATTAAAAAGTATCCCACCCCAATTGATTAAAAATTAATTACTAGATTAAATCCATTATATATTAAAAATAATATTATATTTATTTTAAAAATAAATATGATATATTTTGTTTAAATTTTATGCGAGTTATCCCTATTATTTAATGGCGAAAGTTCATTGCACTTTATAATTCTCCTGCTTTTCTTGCTAGGTTGCGCCCGGATCTATTTTTTGTTGCACTTTTTAATAGGTTATTACTGGCTATATCAATTCGAGCTTGAAAGGGAGGAAACGGTAGCGTGATCCCATGCTGCGCAAAACCGATTAATATATTTTGATGAACTTCATGTCGGGCTGGCATCCTATGCCCCATTTCTGCCGCGTAGATACGTAATTCAAAGATTTGAATGCCTTGTTGTAAATCAACCAGATATACCTCAGGTGCCGGGTTAGTTAAAATCATCGGTGTTTTCTCAGCAGCATTCAGTAAGATCCGACTGATCTCGGCACTATCTATATCAGCGGGTGCTGGAATGGTTAAAACAATACGCGTGATGGTATCGGATAACGACCAGTTAATGAATTGTTCGGTAATAAATGCCTTATTAGGAACAATAATTTCTTTGCGATCCCAATCTGTCAAGGTTGTTGCCCTAGTATTGATTTTGGTAATGCTACCTGTTAAGTCACGGATAGTGACGGTATCGCCAATACGAATTGGTTTCTCAAATAAGATCATTAAACCTGAGATGATATTGGTAAAGATTTCTTGGAGACCAAAACCTAGTCCAACACCCATGGCAGCAATTAACCATTGTAGTTTTGACCACTCAATCCCAAGCATCGAAAATGCAACTAAGCTACCTATAAGCGCAATAGTATATTTAGTCAAAGTAGTGATTGCATAACCTGTTCCGGGAGTTAAATCAAGGTGTTGTAACAGGGCGAGTTCCAATAATGCCGGCAAATTTCTAATTAGTTGTGCAGTAATTATAATAATAAGAATAGTAATAAAGAGAGAGCTGAGGGTAATAGGTTGAATGGTATCTACACCATTTATCGTGGTAGTTACATTCCAAAGCCGGACATTTTCCAGAAAAGAGAATGCTGAATGTAGCTCAGACCAAATTAAAATCAGTGAGACTAACGCTATCATGGTAAGAATAGAACGCACTAGACCTAAAGACTGGGCACTGATTGTATCTAAGTCAATTGTACTTTCTTCGATATCGACTAAGGCTTCGCCGCTACTATTAATATTACTATTATTGTCACCTTCATCTTTTGCCCGTTGAGCGAGAATGTCAGCGCGCCGTTGTTTTGCTCTTTCAAAAGCAATTTTACGCCGTTGGATAGACATCCAGCGGCGGATAATGTGATAAATAATCAGTAAAAAAAACCAGATTGCAACAGAGGTTTCTAGCCTGGCTAAAAGCTCTTCGGATGTTGAAAGATAACCCAAGAGTGCTGCAACAGCAGAAAAAATTGGCGCTATGATAAGTAATAACCACAATAAATTGCTAATTGCATTCTCGCCTGAGCCGTGGCGATCTAAATAAAGGGGTACGCCAACCCTTTTGAGGTTATGTGTAATTAGACTTAGCGCAATACACAATAATAAGAAGCAAAGTCTACCTAAGCTTGGAGCAAATTCACGGTCATTGTAATATTCAAACGTAATCAAGGCCATCATCAACGGCACTATGACAAAAACTGATAGTTGATAATAACGCATTGCTCTTTTTACGTTTTCTTCTGACCAACCAAAATGAGAAATAAACAATCCATTTGGCAGTGCAAAAGTGGCACTAATCATAAAAACCCATAAAACCGGTGTTGTCGCTCTCACACCTGAGCCAATAGCTGTGGCCATTGGGAATTGCCAGGCGCTTTGTAGGCCGTAACCAATCGCTGACCATAAAATAGGTAAAGGAAGTGCAATCAGAATAGACCAAAATACGGTTCGTAAGGTTAGCGCAAAGCGATCCTGGGTTACTTTACCGATCCGTGTACTGGCACGAAGAAGAAAATTATTGTAATGCTGATGGGTACTAATGCTAAAGATGACGATAGCAACAGCAGCGAGCAGGTATAACAAGCTATCCTGGCTGGCGAAGATAACGCTAATTGCTCCACTAAGTTGAGATAGCGTATCTAACGATAGTAAGCGAGTCAGATCTTTTACTATTGTAATTGGATAGTTGAGATTTATAGGATCGGTATCCGCGATCCAGAACATATAACGATGGGTCGCATCTTTGATATCTGTTAATGCATCTGTTAACTGGGTTGCTGCAACGTTTAGCTTGGTTAATTCCAATATTTCACTGTCATAACCAGAAATTATTGAGCTTAATAATTCTTTCCGAGTTTGGACGAGTGACTCATAAATTTGCGTTTGTTCTGCCGTGAAATTTTTTGTTTCGGCTTGCTTTTCCTCAGCCTCTTTATTGTTGGGGTTGAGATTTTCCAACATATCTTGGTACTTAAGGCGATCAATACGCTTGTTGACAATTTCTCTGTCAATTTGCTGATTTTTTGGAATTTCTGGCAAATGGTATAACTGTGCGCGTAATGCTTCACCCAAAGTCGTTGAACCACTTAACCATTGGGCTTGCTCGCGAATTGTGCCAAGTGCTTGACGAACGGTTAGTATATCACTGGAAGTCTGGCGTTGCCTTTGTTCAATATCATTTATTCTGTATGCTTGTTCATTAAGCCGTTGTGATAATTTACGGTTTAGTTGCAATTGCTCTGTTAAAAATTTAGGCAGTTCCCCGCCTTGAGCAGCAAGCATTTCAGTGTGTTTAAGTGCCAATTGTGCTTTCTGTTGGCGCTGAAAGTTTAGATGATTTCGTAGTTGTTGAAGCTCTTGATCAATTTGCTGATAACGTTTTTTAAAAAGCTCAATGCGTAAGCGTGCAATTTCTTGGCGATTATTGGCTGAAAGCTGGGCTATTTCTAGTTCATTGGTTTTTGACTTTCTTGCCGTGACTTCTGTTTGCGCTAAATTATATTGTGCTTCGGCTAAAGGAGAAACCGGAACAGGCAGGGATTCCAGTCTTACTATAGCGTCAGAAAGCAGGCGGCGAGCATCTAATAATTGTTGAGGTAATGTTACAAGAGAGTCGCTAATTTCACGATTTCTATCCTGTTCTCGCTGAATTTGTCTGCCTTGCTCAAGTAATTGACTACTAGCCTGAACAATACGTTGCTCTAGTTCCAGAATAGTTATATTGGTTGGTATAGTAACTGTTTTATTACTCTCAATAAGAAATTGTTGTTGTAATTCCTTTATGATTTTGGGGAAATCATCAATCGCTTCTTGATAAGCGCGGGTTTTTTTTTCTGATTCTTGCGCCTCAGATAACCAATTAAGCGCAACTTGTAATGCCTGAATAATTTCTGCATTTTTGGCGTTTTTATTTGCTTCAAGTTGTTTAATCTCTTTTTTAATCTGTATTTCATCAAGATTAATCGCTGCAAATACAGGTATCGTGATGAATAAGAGACTAAATAGTATGCAGACTATCAGGCGCACAATAGGATTCCTCAGATAAATTATTCAGTTCCATCTATTAAATTATGTGGACTAGTATGTTCCCCAGTATTTGCATAAATTGATTCTGCTAATAATTCACCTACTCGCGTGACGGTTCCTGGCTCTAATGCAGAATTAAGCTTAATATGGTTAAATTCAAACAAATTGATAACGGTTGAACCCAGTTTGAATTTTCCCATTTCTTCGCCTTTTTTCAGATAAACGGCTCCTGTTTTATCTTTTTCTGGATAAGTCCAGCGTTTGATAATCCCTTCACGTTCATTATTGACGCAGCCACACCAGCAGGTATCTATGCTGCCGACAATTGTTGCACCTATTAGAATTTGTGCCATTTTGCCAATCGACGTGTCAAAAATACAGATTAGACGTTCATTACGAGCAAAAAGATTGGGAACGTTTGTTGCAGTCAGTTGGTTAACGGAAAAGAGATCACCAGGAACATAAATCATTTCAGTTAGTAAACCGTCACAAGGCATATGGACCCGATGATAATCACGTGGAGATAAGTAAGTAGTTACAAACGCCCCATTACGAAATTTATCAGCCAGTATATAATTACCGGCTAATAATGCCGCTAAACTATAAGAATGGCCTTTAGCTTGTAAGATCTGCTCATCTACAATTAATCCTAATTGGCTTATGACCCCATCGGCAGGTAGAGCAAGTTGGTTGCTGCCGACAACAATAGGACGAATATTTTCTTTTAATGGGCGAGTAAAAAATTCATTAAAGGTAGAATAAGCTGAAAATTCGCTTTCTTTTGCTTCCGTCATATCAACTTTATAAAATTTGGCAAAAAGCTTAATCATTAACTGAGTAAATCCAGCCGCTTTTTGATCTGCAAGCCAACCAGCTAAATGTGTTAGCCCTTGTTTTGGTAGTAGATATTGTAGCTTGATCTTTATTTTTTCCAGCACATTAACCTCTAGTCTGATTCTAATGTTATTGGGTTGTAATCAAAAAAAGATAGTCATTGTACCTATGCTTTTCATGAATTCCAGAGTTATATTTATAACTATTTATTATCTATAAAAGGTCTACGTGGTTTTATTTGTTCCATGCTTGCTAAAATACGATGATAATTTTCAAAACGTGATTTTGCTATTTTTCCAGCGGTTACTGCTTGTAGTAAAGCACATCCAGGATCATCTAAATGCTTACAATCACGAAATTTACAGTATCCCAAGTATTGCCTAAATTCGACAAAGCCTTTAGTTATTTGTTCCTTTGTCAGATGCCATAAGCCAAATTCACGGATACCTGGTGAATCAATAAGATCGCCTCCTTTGGCGAAATGGTAAAGGCGCGCAGTTGTGGTTGTATGTTGACCTAATCCTGAATTATCAGATACTTGGTTGGTTAAAATTTTTTCTTCATTATTAGGTAGTAAGTTATTTATCAAACTAGACTTACCAACACCTGATTGTCCAACAAAAATAGATATTTTTCCTATAAGGGTCTTAATAAGCGTATCAATTCCTTCATTAGTACGGCTAGACACCTCCAAAACTTCATAACCAATATTATGATAAAGTTTTATTACTTTACTTATCTCTTTCCTGTTCTCTATATTGAGTAGGTCAATTTTATTTAAAATAATAATTGGTGCAACATTAAGTGTTTCGCAGGCAACTAAATAACGATCAATAATATTTAATGATAATTGAGGTAAGATTGCTGAAACAATGATCGCTTGGTCGATATTAGCCGCGATCGGTCTGAGTCCGTCATAGTAATCGGGGCGAGTTAAGAGAGAGGTCCGTTCATAGACTGCTTCAATGACACCGTTAACTTTTATATTAGATTGCTGATATAGCGCAGGACGCCAAATAACCCGATCACCTGTGACTAATGAATGGATTGTTCGACGAATATTGCAGCGTTGAATGTCACCTTCATTTGTCTCGATATCTGCATGCTGACCAAAACGGCTAATAACTAATCCTTCCTGAGGAATGCCAAGCTGATTATCATCAATATCTTGCTGAGATTGTTTTTTTAGCTTAGTTTGATGGTTTACATCTATTCGGCGTTGTTGGCCTTTAGTAAATTTCTTTTTAGCCACCTGACCTCACTAGTTTTATTGGTTTATTAATTGAGTTCATTATCAAGCGTTATCGTAGTTGTGCTTTTAAGAAGCTATCATACACTAAGTATTGCATGCTATCAGTTTAGAATGGAACCTAGGATATAACATGGTAAATCGTGAGAACAATTTAATTTGGATAGATTTGGAAATGACGGGATTAGATCCGCAACAGGATCGCATTATTGAGATTGCAACCATCGTCACGGATTCCAATCTGACAATTTTATCCGAAGGGCCAGTGATCGCCATTCATCAATCGGAGCAACAGTTATCACTTATGGATGAGTGGAATATTAAAACTCATACTGAAAGTGGACTGATTGATAGAGTTAAATCTAGTCAATATGATGAAAAAAAAGCAGAGTTAGCCACAATAGCATTTTTAGAAAAGTGGGTGCCTATTGGCGTTTCACCTATTTGTGGTAATAGTGTTGCTCAAGACCGTCGTTTTTTATTCAAATATATGCCTGAGTTGGAAAAATACTTTCATTATCGTTATTTAGATGTTAGTACCTTAAAAGAGCTGGCTCGGCGTTGGAAGCCTGATATATTACCCGGTTTTACAAAAAAAAATACCCATAAGGCTTTAGAAGATATAAGGGAATCTATTGCAGAATTAGATTATTATCGCCAACACTTTATCAACCTTTAAGTCGTGTTATTATCATGCTGATTATGAGCTATTTGCTGCTTTAATCAGCATTTAGACTGAAAATAGATTTTTTATGGCAAAAGTACTTGTCTGTTTGGCAATTTTTCGTATAATTCGCAACCCATAGTGATTGGTAATATTGTTGTTATAAATATGCGGGAATAGCTCAGTTGGTAGAGCACGACCTTGCCAAGGTCGGGGTCGCGAGTTCGAGTCTCGTTTCCCGCTCCAAGTTCTCTTTTTATCATAATTAACATAAAAATCTGTGATATAATTTGTTGTTTTTTTTACTTGTTTTTCATTCTTTCAGCTTGTTAGCCACTCAGAATTTAGTGACTATTTATATCTATTTTGTTGGTGAATTTTTATTTTTCTGTTTGGATTGTATTTAATGATAAGAATAAAATTTTTTATTGCACTCTGATAAAAACCGTCTATTTTTAAATAGGAGATTAGCTACTGAAAGAAGTCACAGTCTTGCTTCATAGTCAACAATTATATAGCTAGTCGAGAAAAATTTATTTGAAAAATCGGGCACATAGGACTTGCAAATCGTATCTGCTAGGCATAGAATTCCACTCCCCCAATTTTGAAGTAGGTGTTACGGCATATACTTTATCAGTGAAGTGAACCATGTGGTGTCATTCTTGGCAGGGAAATTGTTTTAGTACTTAAAATGTATTTTAGGTGAATTGATGTTGTTATCTACATTAATCTTAGAAATTTTATGGCTAAAGTTGCTACATTTTCTCAGTTAAAATGTTTTAATAACTGATTCATTTACAATTGAATTTTGGTTATAGCACATCGTGTGTCTTTTGCTTTGTTGCACAGAGTTATCCACAGAAAAATACATTTTTTTATCGCTATCACTATTGATACTTTTCTTCATGAATTTCATTTAACCTATTGAAAACATTTTAAAAAATATTTATATTTTTTGATGATTGATTATATAATAATTTTTTTATGATCAATGCATTTTTATTTTATACACAAGTAAAATTGAAGTATCTAACTCTTGAAAATATTGATGTTAGTCAATAGATATTGTTCGCAAGACGCTATTATTATTTGGGTAAGGTTTTATTTATAATAGAAGTATTATTTTATTGATATATTTCAAGGTGTAACTAGGTAGCGCAATATAATATTTTTTAGTTAGCGGGCATTTATCTATGTTTCGATATAATATAGCGCCTCTTTAGTCATGTAAAAAAGCTTCTCTTAACCAAATAATTTTAATTGTTTAAGACAAAATTATTTCATGGTTTTATTTGATGAAGTCTGTTTTATGATTATTTGCAATATTTTAGATGATAAACGATAATTATTTGATATTAAAGAAAAATTTAATGGCTTTGTTTTTATATAAATTTGTTCAGATCAAATGATACAATATTGATAAAAGTAACTAACTAAAAAAAATTAATTAGTTAAATCATAAGCATATGATGTAAGTTTTATTGGCAAAAATAACATTAAATATCGCTATAATATTCGGTAAGTAATAGTATTTTGTGATATATTTTATGAGTTAAACTATTAAATAAAAAATTACAAAAAATGGCAATATTTTTATGAAAGAACTTATATTATTGCTTGCTAATGAAAAAGCAACAATAGCTTTAGGGCATCGTTTAGCTCATCTTTGTAAGCAACGTTTTATTCTTTATTTATATGGCGATTTGGGCGCAGGGAAAACGACTTTTAGTCGCGGTTTTTTGCAAGGATTAGGTTACCAAGGACATGTAAAAAGTCCAACTTACACGTTAGTTGAATCGTATTTATTAGTTCCTAATCCCGTTTACCATTTTGATTTATATCGTTTAACTGATCCTGAAGAGCTTGAATTTATGGGTATCCGTGATTATTTTGATTGGCAGGCCATATGTTTAGTGGAATGGCCAAAGAAAGGTGAAGGAATATTACCATCCGCTGATCTCGAACTCTATCTATCATATGACAATAATGGAAGACAAGCACGTTTTGTCGCGTTATCAACATATGGGGAAATGTTATTAGAAAAATTGTCGTAATAGGAATACTAATCATGATGACGACTTCGATGATTAATATAATAAAAAGATGGCAAATTCATGTATTTCTTTTATTAATGACAATGATATTACTTAACAACTTATTGTTGTCTAGTGCACAGGCTGCTACTTTATTCAATATTCACGTCAATGATAATTTATCCGAAGCAAAAGTCATTTTACGCTTTGCTGGAGGTAATCCAGAGTACCACTTTTTTCCACTCCATGAACCTGAGCGTTTAGTTATCGATTTTCGTCAATCTGATCCGGTAGCTGGATTACCAATGAAGTTTATAAATAATAATTTAGTTCAAGGGGTTCGTACTAGTCAGCCACCGAATAGTCAGTATCAACGTATTGTTATAGAACTGGCAAATGCAGTGACAGCAAGTGCGGTGGTTAAACAAATAAATCAGCATTATCAAATAGTTTTTACATTAAAGAATAGTCGTGCTGGCGCGTCACAGTCTCAGATATTTCAGCCAGCAAATGAAGTAACCAATAAATCGCTAGCAATTAATTCAAAAACAGAGAAAAAGTTAGTCAATTACTCTCCGACCCCCGTAATATATAAAAATTTACCTAAAGGAACCCGGCAAGTTGTCGTGGCAATTGATGCTGGGCATGGTGGTAAAGATCCAGGTGCAATTGGGCAAAATGGTCATCGAGAAAAAAATATAACAATGAGTATCGCGCGTAAATTAGAAAACTATTTAAAGACAGATCCGATGTTTAAGCCCGTGATGACTCGCAATGGCGATTATTTTATTTCTGTAGCGGGTCGTTCAGAAGTGGCGCGACAAAAAGCAGCTGATATGCTCGTTTCAATTCATGCTGATGCAGCACCTAATAATCGTGCTCGAGGTGCTTCTGTTTGGGTTCTTTCCAATCGAAGAGCGAATAGTGAATTGGGTAATTGGCTTGAACAACATGAGAAGCAATCTGAATTATTAGGTGGTGCAGGTGATGCGTTAGCTAATGGCTCAGATCCATATCTTAGCCAAGCTGTTTTAGACTTGCAATTTGGCAATTCCCAGCGTGTAGGTTATGCTGTTGCGGTAAAAGTACTGAGAGAATTAAATAAAATTGGTAATATCCATAAATATGATCCGGAACATGCTAGTCTTGGTGTACTCCGTTCTCCTGACATTCCCTCTATTCTTGTGGAAACCGGTTTTATTAGTAATATTTCTGAAGAACGTCTTTTAGTTTCCGATGATTATCAGGAACGTTTGGCGATAGCTATTCATCAAGGTTTACGCAATTATTTTACCCAGCACCCCCTACAAGCAGCGCCAAAATGATGGAATACGACAGAGGTCATTATGTCAGCAATACAAATTCTTTCTCCTCAGTTAGCTAATCAAATTGCTGCAGGTGAAGTTGTTGAACGTCCATCATCGGTTGTGAAAGAGTTAGTCGAAAATAGTCTTGATGCTGGCGCCAGTCGTATTGATATAGAAATTGAGCGTGGTGGTGCAAAGCTTATCCGTATCCATGATAATGGTAGTGGTATTGCCAAAGAAGATTTAACCTTAGCGTTAGAGCGACACGCTACCAGCAAAATAGCTACGCTAGAAGATCTCGCCGCTATTAAGAGTATGGGATTTAGAGGAGAAGCGCTAGCTAGTATTAGTTCAGTTTCTCGTTTAATACTAACTTCACGCGTCGAGACACAAACAGAAGCCTGGCAAGCTTATGCTGAAGGGCGTGAGATGAATGTTACGCTAAAACCTGCTGCTCACCCAATAGGAACAACAGTTGAAGTTCTTGATCTGTTTTATAATACTCCAGCTCGACGTAAATTTTTACGTACAGAGAAGACCGAATTTAGCCATATTGATGAGGTGGTACGTAGAATCGCTTTAGCGCGTTTCGATGTTGCAATCAACTTGCATCATAATGGTAAATTAGTTCGCCAGTATCGTGCGACAAAGAGTGAAGAGCAATATGAACGACGTCTGGCTGCAATTTGTGGCAGCACTTTTATACAAAATGCGCTGAAATTAGGTTGGCAACATGGTGATTTAGCAATTAAAGGTTGGATAACTAATCCCGATTTAGGTAAGACTGTTGAAATTCAATACTGTTATGTTAATGGCCGCATGATGCGTGATCGATTAATTAATCATGCCATTCGCCAGGCCTATGCTGATCGTCAGCCAGATGAGCAGCAAGCTGCTTATGTTCTTTATTTAACGATTGATCCTAGTCAGGTTGATGTTAATGTTCATCCAGCTAAACAGGAAGTCCGTTTTCACCAAGCAAGATTGGTGCATGATTTTATCTATCAGGGTGTGAACACGCTACTAAGCCAACAACAAAAACAATTTAATCAAGTGACTATTGATTTAAAACAAGAAAGTCATCCTGTTTTAGGATTGCAAAATAGGTTAGCTGCGGGTGAAAATTTTTTTGCCTCAGATAATCCAAAACAGGATTTAGTTGTTGAAGAGCAAAAAGCGCAAGTAATAACAGAATTAAGGGCGTGTAACCAAATTTCGCCATCTGAAACGACATCATTTTCTTGCTACAATAATGGAAAAATAACCCAAAAAACTTATAACAAAAAACAGGGTGAGCTTTATCAGCAATTGATGCAAAATGAAGCATGTGAACAAGAAAAAATCCCACTTTTTCCAGAGCGGAAACCCATAAAAACTGAAAAATTAGCAGTAAAATCGGTATTTGTTGAAAAAAATGATAAAAATTATACATTTGGTAAAATACTAACAATTTACTCTAAAAATTTCGCATTTATTGAATCATCATTTGGAATAGGTTTGTTATCATTAGCGGAAGCTGAGCGATATTTGAAACGAAGTCAATTAATTCCTACTGATAAAGGATTAAAATCTCAGCCGTTACTTATACCAATAAAACTCGCATTAACAGAAAAGGAAATTGAAACTTTTTATCGAGTAAAGGTATTATTAAGTACATTAGGTTTTGATATCAATATTTCTCATAATAAAGCAACAATTAGTGCTGTATCTTGTCCCTTGAGATCGCAAAATTTGGCTGAATTATTTCCAAAACTGTTGAAATATCTTGCTCAAAATACTTCTTGTCAGGTGAAGGAATTAGTTGTTTGGTTAGCAGATTATTTAGTGAATGAAAAACAAGTGTGGACGGTTGCACAAGGGGTACAGTTACTAGCGGATCTTGAGCGGGCTCACCCTGAATTAGTTAAAGAACCACCGAAAACATTACTACAACTAATTGATTTTGAATCGGTGATAACGGCTTTAACTCATGAGTAAAAAAATTTTTCAACCTAAACCGCAAGCGATTTTTATAATGGGGCCTACGGCGTCGGGAAAGACAGCATTGGCAATGGCATTGTGTCAAAAATTACCCGTTGAAATAATTAGTGTAGATTCTGCATTAATTTATCGAGATATGAATATAGGAACAGCGAAACCAACACTGGAAGAGCAACAAATTGCGCCACACCGATTGATTGACATTTTGGATCCGTCACAGTCTTATTCTGTGGCAGACTTTCGTCGTGATGCTTTAGCAGAAATGGAAAAAATAGTCGCTTCAGGTCGTATTCCCTTACTCGTTGGAGGGACTATGCTATATTTTAAAGCGTTACTAGATGGGTTGTCACCCTTACCTTCAGCCGATGTTACAATTCGGGCAGAAATTGAATTGCAAGCGAAGCAATCGGGTTGGGGGGCAATTCATAAACGTTTACAAGAGGTTGATCCTATATCGGCAGCTAGAATCCATCCTAATGATCCGCAACGATTGTCTCGTGCCTTGGAGGTTTTTTTAGTTTCTGGAAAGAGCCTGACAGAATTGACTGAAATTGTAGAAGCAGAATTACCATATAATGTGTTACAGTTTGCGATTTCACCGCAAGATCGTAAAATTCTTCATCAACGTATCGAGATGCGTTTTCTACAAATGTTGAATGCGGGTTTTGAGGATGAAGTTAGCGCTCTTTATGCTAGGGGGGATCTCCATCAAGATCTACCTGCTATTCGTTCTGTTGGTTATCGTCAGATGTGGTCATATTTGTCTGGTGAAATCAACTATGATGAAATGGTTTATCGTGGTATATGTGCAACACGTCAATTGGCTAAACGTCAAATTACATGGTTAAAAGGATGGAAAAACGTGCATAGACTCGATAGCGATGATATTAAGGGAGCACTTAACACAATATTGCATCTTATTAGTGCATAGGTTTGCTATTTATGTACAATTGGTGGTAAAGGCACAATTTTTTGAGTAGTTAATTTTTTCGAACCATAAAGGTTCTTAGTTAAAAACAACAAAATAAGGAAAATAGAGAATGGCTAAGGGGCAATCTTTGCAAGATCCGTTCCTAAACGCGTTACGTCGTGAAAGGGTTCCGGTTTCCATTTATTTGGTCAATGGCATCAAATTACAAGGTCAAATCGAATCATTTGATCAATTTGTTATTTTACTGAAAAACACAGTAAGCCAAATGGTATATAAGCATGCTATTTCTACTGTAGTACCTTCTCGTCCTGTATCTCACCATAGTAATCAAGGGGGTAATACAGGCCTAGGTAATTACAATACAGGCAATGTGGCAGTTCCACAGGATAGTGATGCGACTGAATAATACAGTTAATTATTTGAACAAAAAAATACAGATAAAGGGAACTTTATCTGTATTTTGCCTGTTTGATATTTTTTAAGTCTAAGGAGTTGTGCTTTTGTTTGATAGACATGAAGGTGGGGAATTAGCTGTTCTTGTGCATGTTTTTTTCGCAAATGAAAAAGATACTGAAAACCTCATTGAATTTGAATCATTAGTCATCTCTGCGGGCATTAAGCCAGTACAGATAATCACAGGTAATCGCAAATCACCCCAGGCTAAATATTTTGTTGGCGAGGGTAAAGCGGAAGAAATCGCGGCAGCCGTTAAAGTTAGTAATGCCGATGTGGTTCTTTTTGACCATACTTTAAGCCCTGCACAGGAAAGAAATCTTGAGCGATTATGTCAGTGTCGAGTTATTGATCGTACGGGTTTAATTTTAGATATATTTGCACAGCGCGCTCGAACCCATGAAGGTAAACTACAAGTTGAATTAGCTCAGTTAAGGCATATTTCTACCCGTTTGGTACGTGGTTGGACTCATCTTGAGCGACAAAAAGGCGGGATCGGCCTGCGTGGACCTGGTGAAACTCAACTTGAAACGGATCGTCGATTGATCCGAGGTAAAATTCGGCAAATCCTTTCTCGATTGGCAAAGGTTGAAAAGCAGAGAGAGCAGGGTAGACAAGCTAGAACTAAAGCGGGTATTCCCACCATATCATTGGTAGGTTACACTAATGCAGGCAAGTCTAGTCTGTTTAATCAAATGACAAAGTCTGAAGTATATGCTGCAGATCAATTATTTGCGACGTTAGATCCTACATTACGGCGTATTGATATAGATGATGTTGGAGCGATAGTATTGGCCGATACTGTCGGTTTTATTCGTCATCTTCCTCATGATCTTGTTGCGGCATTTAAAGCAACATTGCAGGAAACACGTGAAGCCAGTTTATTATTACATGTTGTCGATGCTGTGGATAACCGTATGGAAGAAAATATCCAAGCAGTTGAAAGTGTATTAGAAGAAATTGAGGCTAATGAAATTCCAGCACTGTTAGTCATGAATAAAATTGACATGTTGAATGGATTTATCCCCCGTATTGATCGAGATGAGAATAATGTCCCTATTCGGGTCTGGCTTTCAGCCCAAACCGGCGAAGGAATTCCATTATTATTACAGGCGCTAACAGAACGTCTTTCTGGTGAAATTGCACATTATGAATTGCGTTTACCGCCAGAAGCGGGTCGTTTACGCAGTCGGTTTTATCAACTTCAGGCAATCGAGTATGAAGAAATGGATATAGATGGCAGTATCATGCTTGCAGTGAAGCTGCCTATTGTTGACTGGCAAAGACTTTGTAAGCAAGAACAACCTTTGCTTGAGTACATTGTTAAGTCAACACATTGAATGTGGTCAATAAATTGAATAAATTAAGAGTAAATATTTTACTCTTAGCCCAGAAAAACCAATCATAACGAATGGAGCTATAACATGGCGTGGAATCAGCCCGGTAATAACGGACAGGACCGCGACCCGTGGGGAAGCAGCAATAGCGGCAACTCCAGTGGTAATAAAGGTAATCGGAAAAAAGGGACAACTGATCTTGATGATCTGTTCCGCAAGTTAAGTCGCAAACTTGGTGGTTTAGGTGGGAATAATAAAGATAGAAATGGTTCGAGTAATCCAAATGGCATCAATATAAACGGTCGTTTTATCGCAATTATTATGGCAGCAATTGTTATTATTTGGGCTGCAAGTGGTTTTTATACGATAAAAGAGAGTGATCGTGGCGTGGTATTTCGTTTTGGTAAATATAGCCATACTGTTGAACCAGGTTTAAATTGGAAGCCGAATTTTATTGAAAAAGTCATTCCGGTTAATGTGGAAACCATACGTGAACAAGCGACTAGTGGTATGATGTTAACTTCGGATGAAAATGTTATTCAAGTAGAAATGAATGTCCAGTATCGAGTAACAGATCCTGCTCAATATTTATTTAATGTTACTAACCCCGATAACAGTTTACGTCAGGCAATAGATAGCGCAGTACGTGGAATTATTGGTCAATCAGCAATGGAACAGGTGCTGACGACGAAACGTGCTTTTATCCGTGATGAAACACAAAAAGAGTTAGAAAATACGATAAGACCTTATAATATGGGTATAACGATATTAGATGTTAACTTCCAAGCTGCTCGTCCACCGGAAGCGGTTAAAGCGGCATTTGATGATGTTATTGCAGCACGAGAAGAAGAGCAGAAGACTATTCGTGAAGCGCAAGCTTATCGTAATGAAGTCCTACCATTAGCAAAAGGGAATGCGCAGAAATTGATTGAAGAAGCGACCGCTTATAAGTCAAGTGTGGTTTTCAAGGCTGAAGGTGAAGTAGCCAGTTTTGCCAAAATGTTGCCGGAATATAGAGCGGCTCCTCAAATTACTCGAGAACGTTTATATATTGAGACGATGGAGCGGGTACTAGGTAATACGCGTAAGGTCATTGTTAACGACAAGAGCAATAGTATGTTAGTGTTGCCGTTAGAACAAATTCTACGCAATGGAAGCAAAAATAATGCCGCAGATGTACAAAAAATAACGCCACCAAAAGTTATTCAGCAATCGGATATTTCTACTGAATCGCCTTACTCGTATAGCTATGGTACGCGGGATAATGCTCGGGGCAGTAATTCAGCTCGTGTAGGGAGACAATAATCATGCGTAAATCAGTGATTGTTATTATTGTTGCTGCATTAGTTGTGTTGTATATATCAATTTTCACAGTTCAACAGACAGAGAGAGGCATCATTCTACGCTTTGGTAAGGTTGTACGTGATGGTGACAATAAACCTATTATTTATGAGCCAGGTTTGAATCTCAAAATACCATTTATTGAAACGGTAAAAATGTTGGATGCTCGTATTCAGACATTGGATGTTCAGGCAGATCGCTATCTGACTAGAGAAAATAAAGATTTAATGGTTGATTCTTATTTAAAATGGCGAATTACTGATTTTAGTCGTTACTATGTTGCGACCGGTGGCGGTAATCCTTATCAAGCTGAAACCTTACTAAAACGTAAATTTAGTGATCGCCTGCGTTCAGAATTTGGCCGTTTAAATGTGAAAGATATTATTACCGATTCTCGCGGACGCTTAACCGTCGATGTACGTGATGCACTTAATAAAGGTTCAGATACTGAAGCGACAAAAGAGGCTGATCAGGCTATTGCCTCGGCAGCAGCCCGTTTTGATAAAGAGATAAAAGGTAATTTGCCAGTTGTGAATCCAAACAGCATGGCGGCATTAGGGATTGAAGTTGTCGATGTGCGTATCAAACGTATTGAATTGCCAAGTGAAGTTTCGGAAGCGATATATCAGCGTATGCGTGCTGAACGAGAGGCTGTAGCGCGTCAGCATCGTTCACAAGGTCAAGAAGAAGCAGTGAAGATCCGTGCTGCAGCAGATAAAACTGTGACTGAAACATTGGCAGAAGCGGAGCGCACTGCGTTGAGATTACGTGGTGAAGGCGATGCGATGGCGACTAAGCTATTTGCTGATGCATTTAATCAATATCCTGATTTCTATGCTTTTATCCGTAGTTTGCGGGCATACGAGAAGAGTTTTAGTAAAAATGGTGATGATGTGATGGTATTAAGCCCAGATACAGATTTTTTCCGTTATATGCGAGCACCAACTAAACAAAGAGCGGTACAGTGATTATTTAAAAGATAAGCAAAATGATTGCTAAATGACTCTGGATAAGCCCGCATTAGGCGGGCTTTAATCTGTTAAGATTGTGATGAAAAGAGGTATTGGTGTTATAAAAATTGCTGGCAGCTAATGTTTGAAATGGTAGAATTCTTTTTTAAGCAATCGAGTGAATTTTGAAATGGGTAAAAACGTTGTCGTATTAGGTACTCAGTGGGGTGACGAAGGTAAAGGCAAAATCGTCGATTTACTAACTGAACGCGCTAAGTATGTTGTTCGTTATCAAGGTGGCCATAATGCTGGTCATACTCTTGTGGTAAATGGTGAAAAAACTGTACTCCATCTTATCCCATCGGGTATTCTGCGTGAAAATGTCATAAGCGTCATTGGCAATGGTGTCGTGTTAGCACCTGATGCATTAATGGATGAAATGAAAAAATTGGAAGCGCGCGGCGTGCCAGTGCGTGAACGTCTCAAAATTTCAGCAGCTTGTCCATTAATCTTGCCCTACCATGTTGCTTTAGATAACGCGCGTGAAAAAGCGCGCGGCGCGAAAGCGATAGGCACGACCGGCCGGGGCATTGGACCGGCTTATGAAGATAAAGTTGCTCGCCGTGGAATACGCGTTGGTGATCTGTTTAATAAAAAAACGTTTCCAGTCAAACTTAAAGAAATTGTTGATTACCATAATTTTCAATTAGTGAATTATTATAAAGCGCCTGCAATTGATTACCAAAAAACATTAGATGATATTATGGTTATTGCCGATATTTTGACGGCGATGACCGTTGATGTTGCTGATTTGTTGTATAAAGCGCATCAAAAAGGCGAATTAGTGATGTATGAAGGGGCACAGGGAACATTGCTGGATATTGATCATGGAACCTATCCCTATGTGACTTCATCAAACACAACGGCGGGTGGTGTTGCTACTGGCTCTGGCTTAGGTCCATGCTATATTGATTATGTTTTAGGAATATTGAAAGCTTATTCTACCCGTGTTGGTGGAGGGCCTTTCCCAACCGAGTTATCCGATGAAACGGGCGAATATCTGCGTGAAAAAGGGCAGGAATTTGGTGCAACAACCGGTCGTTGCCGCCGTACTGGCTGGTTAGATATTGTTGCTATTAACCGAGCTGTTCAAATCAATTCACTTTCTGGTTTCTGTTTAACTAAATTAGATGTATTAGATGGTTTGGATGAAGTCAAACTTTGTATTGCTTATCGCAAACCAGATGGGACTGAATTGACAATAACACCATTAGCGGCAGAGGAATGGGAAGGTTTAGAGCCGATATATGAAACGTTACCAGGCTGGAGTGAAAGTACTTTTGGGGTAAAAGAACATAATCAATTACCTAAAGCAGCAATTGATTATATTAAACGGATTGAGGAATTAACTGGCATCCCGATAGATATTATTTCGACCGGGCCTGATCGGGCTGAAACAATGATATTACAAGATCCTTTTGATGCATAATTTTACCCCTAAATAATATCGCTTAATGAGTGACGCCTGAACATTCAGGCGTTATTTTTATATCGATTAATTCATGTTACCGAATTTACTGAGCAATTTTGCTCAATAGAGTGAAAATTTACATAATAGATATAACCAAATGAATTAATGTCAAAAAAGTGTCCTTCCATTTTTGTTTTATAACCAGAGGTTGATGTGCAGTTAACAAGTTTTACAGATTATGGCTTAAGAGCATTGATTTATATGGCGTCATTACCTAAGGATAAAATGACTAATATTACTGAAGTCACTAATGTTTACGGTGTCTCACGTAACCATATGGTAAAAATTATTAATCAATTAAGCCGAGTTGGACTTGTTGCTGCGGTGAGAGGGAAAAATGGGGGTATTTATTTAGGCAAGCCAGCTGATCAGATCCGGATCGGTGAGGTTGTTCGTCTGTTAGAGCCCCTGGCATTAGTCAATTGCGGTAGCGATTACTGCCATATTACCTCTGCTTGTCGATTAAAACAGATATTAAATCAAGCGATTGATCATTTTTTAAATGAATTAGATAAATATACACTGGCTGATCTAATAAAAAATAACGAGCCACTGTATAAGTTACTGTTAAAATAAACAATAGACCTAATATATTTGTAGGTATATTAATCGATATAGTTGCGGAGGTGGGTGATGGCAAAAGATCCATATAAAGACCGAGAGGCTGAGAAATATCATTCACCAATTGCAAGTCGTGAATATATCTTAGAGGTATTAGCAAAATTTACTACACCTGTGAGTCGACAGGAAATCGCCCGAATATTAAAGTTAACCAAAGAAGAAGAGTTAGAGGCCTTGCGTCGCCGTTTACGTGCTATGGAACGTGATGGACAATTGGTATTTACTCGTCGTCAATGTTATGCCTTACCTGAGCGCCTTGATTTACTCAAAGGTTCTGTTATTGGTCATCGTGATGGTTTTGGTTTTTTACGCGTAGAAGGGCAGAAAGAAGATTTTTACCTTTCTTTGGAAGAAATGAGAAAAGCGCTGCATGGTGATGTTGTGCTTGCTCAACCATTGGGCAAAGATCGGCGTGGACGTACAGAAGTTCGCATTGTTCGAGTGCTTGTTCCACGCAATAATCATATTGTAGGACGTTATTTTTTAGAATCAGGCATGGGATATGTAGTTCCTGATGATAGTCGACTATCTTTTGACATTTTGATCCCTAGAGAACAGGTTAACGGTGCCAGGATGGGAAATGTGGTTGTCGTTGAGATGATAACCCGGCCAGCACGCCATATTCAAGCAGTAGGCAATATTGTTGAAGTATTAGGCGAAAGCATGGGTACTAACATGGCGGTAGAGATTGCATTAAGAACCTATGAAATCCCTTATCATTGGCCGCCACAAGTTGAAAAACAAGTTGCTGATTTATCCGAACAGATCCCTGCGTCAGCAAAAAAAGGGCGAGTAGATTTATGTCATCTACCTTTAGTCACGATTGATGGTGAAGATGCCCGGGATTTTGATGATGCAGTTTATTGTATGCCGAAAGAAGACGGTGGTTGGTGCTTGTGGGTCGCAATTGCAGATGTTAGTTATTATGTACGACCACAAACGGCTTTGGATAGTGAAGCGGTTAGTCGGGGAAACTCAGTCTATTTTCCATCACGGGTGATCCCCATGTTGCCTGAAATTCTTTCTAATGGATTATGTTCATTAAACCCTGAAGTCGAAAGACTATGCATGGTATGTGAGATGCAGTTATCGGCGGGGGGGCAAATTACTTCATCTAAATTCTATGAAGCCGTAATGCGTTCTCATGCCAGATTGACTTATACCAAAGTCTGGAAAATTTTACAGGGTGATGAACAATTACGTCAACATTATCAAGAGCTAGTGCCACATCTAGAACAACTTCATCGATTATATCAAGCGTTAGATAGCGCGCGCGTGAAACGAGGGGCTATCTCCTTTGAATCTGAAGAAGCAAAATTTATTTTTAATGCAGAAAAACGCATTGAGCGGATAGAGCCGGTTGAACGTAATGATGCGCATAAATTAATTGAAGAATGTATGATTTTAGCCAATATCGCTGCTGCACGTTTTGTTGAGCGGAATAAAGAACCTAGCTTGTATCGTGTCCATGATAGGCCTAAACAAGAGAGTATTGTAAACTTACGAACGGTATTTAGTGAATTGGGCTTAACATTACCAGGAGGAATGAAACCACAGCCGGCTGATTATGCTAAAATCATGGACGAAGTCGCTGAACGTCCGGATCATGAATTGCTGCAAACAATGATTTTGCGTTCAATGAAACAGGCTATTTATGATCCTGAAAATAGAGGACATTTTGGCTTAGCATTGAAATCTTATGCCCATTTCACTTCACCAATTCGTCGTTATCCTGATTTAGCCCTACATCGTTCGATTAAATATCTTTTATCTACACAACATGGAAACAATCAACATCGCTCGACGCCAACCGGTGGTTGGCATGCTGATACCCATGAAATGTTGCAATTAGGTGAACATTGTTCAATGACAGAACGGCGTGCTGATGAAGCAACGAGAGATGTTGCTGATTGGTTGAAATGTGATTTTATGCAAGATCACGTTGGCAATGTGTTTACTGGCATTATTACCAGTGTCACCGGTTTTGGTTTTTTTGTCCGTTTAAAAGATCTTTTTATTGATGGTTTGGTGCATATCTCTTCACTGAATAATGATTACTATCGCTACGATAATGTAGGACAACGACTTATTGGTGAGTCTTCGGGCATGGTTTATCGCCTTGGTGATGAAGTTGAAATTAGCGTTGAAGCGGTACATATGGATGAACGCAAGATCGATTTCGCGTTGATATCAACTTTACGCAAGGCAAAAAATCCAGGTAAGACAACAAAAGAAAAAGCCAAAAAGCAATTTAAAAAAGCAATTTCAACTAATGGCCAGCTAGATCACAGCCAAGACAAAAATTTTGAATCTAATAGTGCATTTGTTAAACCTAATAAGAAAGGCAGCAAGAACGCTAAAAAAGCAGATAAGAAAGGGAAAAAGGTTTCTGATAAGAGCACAAAAATTGCTGCAAAATTGAAAGCAAAAAAGGTGCGTAAAAAAGCACAAAAAAAATCTTAGTTATTTTTATTAATGATTTTTTTTATTGGCCATGGTTGACTATCTTTAAGCGTTATTTAAGTAATTGATAAATTTATGAGTGAAATTATTTATGGTATTCATGCAGTGCGTGCACTGTTGGAACGCGATCCTTTGCGTTTAAAACAAGTTTATATACTCAAAGGGCGTGAAGATAAACGTTTATTGCCGATTATTCATCAGCTTGAAAAATTGGGGATTATCATCCAGTTAGCTAATCGTCAATGGATGGATAGGCAGACAGAAAACGCTGTTCATCAAGGTATTATTGCCGAGGTAAAGCCTGGGCGACAATATCAAGAGAGTGATTTAGATATTATTATTTCTCAGGTGCCATCACCCTTTTTGCTTATATTAGATGGTATTACCGATCCACATAACTTAGGTGCTTGTTTACGTAGTGCAGAAGCCGCCGGTATTGATGCGGTTATTGTGCCAAAGGATAAATCTGCTCAGCTTAATGCTACCGCTAAGAAAGTTGCCTGTGGCGCAGCAGAGAGTGTGCCATTAATTCGGGTTACCAATCTTGCGCGGACGTTACGTCAATTGCAGCAGCATATCTGGATTGTTGGTACCGCAGGTGAAGCCAATCATACGTTATATGAGAGTAAATTAACCGGGGCTATTGCATTGGTGATGGGCGCAGAAGGTGAAGGTATGCGTCGATTAACAAGGGAACATTGCGATGAACTGATTAGTATTCCAATGGCAGGAGTGGTTTCGTCTCTAAATGTTTCTGTTGCGACGGGTGTTTGTTTGTTTGAAGCAGTACGTCAACGGCGTAGTCAGTGAGAAAAACGCCAGATCATTGATAATCTTGGCAGATTACCGGCCTCAATTCAATATGCGACAAGTGATGATTTAATCTAATACTTGAGTTTTAACTAAAGGATAGGTATAGTTACGCGTCAATTTTTCAGCCGCAATTAAATAAGTTCCTTGCCTCCATGGGATGCGGTTGACCCTGACAGGAGGCTGATTAATCCGTAAGGAGCAAAACTCATGCGTCATTACGAAATCGTTTTTATGGTTCACCCGGACCAGAGCGAGCAAGTTGCAGGTATGATTGAGCGTTATAGTGGTTCTATTACCGAAGCGCAAGGTCAAATCCATCGCTTGGAAGACTGGGGTCGTCGTCAATTGGCTTATCCAATCAATAAATTGCACAAAGCACACTATGTTCTGATGAATGTTGAAGCGCCGCAAGAAGTGATTGATGAGTTAGAAACAAACTTCCGCTTCAATGATGCCGTTGTCCGCAGCATGATTATGCGTGTTAAGCATGCGGTTACTGAAGCTTCTCCAATGGTTAAAGCCAAAGACGATCGTCGCAGTCGTGATTTGGTTGATGAAGACCTGGAAGGAATTGAGGGAGCTGAGGATTCTGAAGAGTAATTTTGGTTGTGAATACTAATCGATTGGTGTTGTCAGGCAAAATCTGTAATGCACCGATAAGAAAAGTCAGTCCAGCTGGAGTTCCTCACTGTCAGTTTGTGCTCGAACATCGTTCACAGCAGCAGGAGGCCGGTTTTGATCGGCAAGTATGGTGTAGAATAACCATTATCGCCAGCGGACAAAAATTACAACAGTTTACTCACAGTATAACGGTCGGTAGTCGGATCACTGTTATAGGTTTCATTAGCAGCCATCAGGGCGCTAATGGCTTGAATAAACTAGTGCTTCATGCCGAGCAGATTGAATTGATAGATTCTGGAGACTAGCCAAATGGCACGTTATTTCCGTCGTCGTAAGTTCTGCCGTTTCACAGCGGAAGGCGTTCAAGAGATTGATTATAAAGATATCGCAACGCTAAAAAACTATATCACTGAAAGTGGTAAAATTGTACCAAGTCGTATTACTGGTACTCGTGCAAAATACCAGCGTCAGCTCGCTCGTGCGATCAAGCGCGCGCGTTACCTGTCTCTGTTGCCATATACTGATCGTCATCAGTAATTGGTATAGTCCATTAACGACTTAAAGAGGATAAGGTAATGGAAATTATTCTACTGGATAAAGTAGCAAACCTGGGTAGCCTGGGTGATCAAGTTGATGTTAAAGCGGGTTATGCGCGTAACTTTTTAGTTCCACAGGGAAAAGCTGTTCCTGCAACTAAAAAGAATGTTGAATTTTTTGAAGCACGCCGTGCCGAATTAGAAGCTAAATTAGCCGACGTTCTGGCTGTCGCGAAAGGGCGCGCTGAGAAAATTAATTCATTAGCAACAGTAACCATCGCTTCTAAAGCTGGTGATGAAGGTAAACTGTTTGGTTCGATCGGGACTCGTGATATTGCTCAGGCAGTCACAGCTGCCGGTGTCGAGGTTGCGAAAAGCGAAGTTCGCTTACCAAATGGTGTATTGCGTACTGTTGGTGAACACGAAGTTCATTTCCAAGTGCATAGTGATGTATTTGCAAAACTGAATGTGAATATTATTGCTGAATAATTGCTTTTTGAATTATTAGGCACAAATAAAAACACCAGCCAATGCTGGTGTTTTTATTTCTATTTTTGCGGGCTAAATCATCGTCGCTATCAATCAATTGTATAAAGTTAACAACTTTACTTTAGTATATCTACTACAGTTAAGGGAATTTCTGGTTGGTAGTCGATAATTTTAATGCATGAAATTGCCACTATTCATCAATTACCATTTATAAATATTATTTTAGGAATAAAGTCTATTTTTCAAATTAAAGTCCGACATGTCGGTTTTTAGTATTATAAAATTAATGAATTGATATAAAATTATAATATTATTTTTGACTAAATTTATTTTATACGGTTATTTACCGGTTTATTTGTGACTGTTATTCTTTATTATTTAATAAATAGGTGCTGTTATGACAGATCAGGCATTTGATTCAATTGAAACTCAGGCAAGTTATGGCATTGGTCTTCAAGTTGGTCAACAGCTTTTAGAATCAGGCCTGGAAGGCATTCAGCCAGAAGCTTTACTTGCTGGCTTATGTGATGCATTACATAGTAAAACGCCAGTTGTCCCTATTCAAGCTTTGCACAGAGCATTACGTGAGATCCATGAACGTGCGGATGCGCAGCGGCGTAAATTCCAGCAAGCGTCGGCAGTGGAAGGACAACAGTTTCTGGATAACAACCAGCAACGTGAAGAAGTCAATACGACAGAATCAGGATTACAATTTAGTATATTAAAACAAGGTGAAGGACCGATCCCGGCTAAAGCAGATCGGGTTCGTGTTCATTATACTGGTCGATTAATCGATGGTACGATTTTTGATTGTTCAAGGGAACGAGAACAACCAGCTGAATTTCCTGTGAATGGTGTTATTCCTGGCTGGATTGAAGCGTTCACATTGATGCCTACCGGATCAAAGTGGGAACTTTATATTCCGCATAATTTGGCTTATGGTGAACGTGGTGCTGGCGCCGCTATTCCGCCTTTTAGCACGCTAATTTTTGAAGTGGAATTACTCGAGATTATATAATTAAGTTTTACTTTTCAGCGAATTAGTTGATTTATGAATAAGCTAATTCAATAAATAATTTATGCCGTTTTCCGAGATATATTATGCTTGAGCAAATATGTGATTTGGCAAAAGAAGCGGGTAGAGCAATTATGACTATCTATGAAAGTGGCCAACAGCTTTCTGTTAAGCACAAAAAAGATAGCTCACCGGTGACTGAAGCCGATCTGATTGCTCACCAAATTATTAAAACTGGATTGGCAAGTATAACACCGCACATTCCACTACTCTCTGAAGAAGCACCGCCGGCTTGGCAAGAGCGTTGTCATTGGGAGTGCTACTGGTTAGTGGATCCACTTGACGGAACTAAAGAGTTTATTCAAAGGAATGGCGAATTTACCGTTAACATTGCTTTAATCAAATCGGGTTCCCCTGTTATGGGAATTATTTATGCGCCAGCAAAAAATGCGCTTTTTGCTAGTGAGCATGGGATGGCATGGAAAATAGTGGATGGTGTAAAACAATCACTTCATGTTGCTAATGGTTATCCCCCGCTAATTGTCATTAGCCGCTCTTATCAGGATAAAGAATTGGCCGATTATTTAGCGCAATTGGGACAGCATGAAGTCATGGTGATCGGCTCTTCATTAAAATTCTGCCTCATCGCTGAAGGTAAAGCACAGCTTTATCCGCGATTTGGGCCCACTCATATCTGGGATACTGCCGCAGGCCATGCTATCGCCTAGGCGGCAGGTGCTAAAGTGACAGATTGGTATGGTAGAACCCTAGACTATTCCCCTAGAGAGTCATTTATTAATCCGGGATTTAGAGTATCAATATTCTGATGGTTTAATTAATTATTTTTTAATTGTGTTTCAATCAGTTTGATAACTTTGTTTGTCTCTTCAGATGTTAGTGCGCCATCTTTAGCAAATAATACATTACCATTTTTATTTAATACGATGATGGTCGAGCTCTTGGGTTTTAGCTGCCAAGTTTTTTTAACTACACCATTATTATCAACAATGATTTGAGAAAACGGGAATTCTCGTTTGCTGTCTTCAATACTACTGCGGACAAAAAAACCGGTTCCCAGGATAGTATCATCAGTATTTATTATTGTCGTTGTCTGATATTTTTGCTGATCAAATTTCTGTTGTTTAATTGCCTCTATTAATGGCTCATTGAGCTCTTTAGCGGAAAGACGCCCGGCAATATGTAGGATTGTCCTTACTTTGCCAGCAAGTCCTTTGCTGCTCCAATCTTGATAAATCAGCTTACCATTTTCGTTCAACAGCAGTTCACCTCGATCGGTAACAGTTACAGCAGGTACTGGCTTATTGATTTCAAATGTAGCAGTTAAAGCAGAGATAGGGAGAGTTAATAAAATTACTATTGCTATGATCTTTTTTAACATAGTGCTCCTCGTTAATTTTTTCTAAACTGGTTATTGATGATTGTCATTGTTTATTAGCATAGTCAATCTTAAATATAATGTCTTTACTACAGAGAGCAGCTCTAGCACATACAGCCAAAGTTGTTAAGACATCAAATGAAAAATATTGTAATAATTATTCAAAACTATATAACCAGTTATCATGTTATGTAAAATCGTTAAATCTTATTGGAAAAGGAGAACTAAAGCTTGTAACGAGAGTCTATGACTATAAAATGTGTCATGAATCACATTTTTGTGACTTCAAGATCAACAAAGGGGAGGAAAAAGTTGAATGAAGATTTTTCACCGTTATAACCCACTGAAGATTGCGCGTTACGTTAAGATATTATTTCGTGGTCGATTGTATATTAAAGATATGGGAGTATTTGAATTTGACAAAGGAAAGATATTACCCCCTAGAATTAAAGATAAGCGGCATTTCAACATAATGAATGAAATCAATAAAGAAGTGCTTATCCTCCAGACAGAAATAGGTTAACTCGTCTGATAAGTGGTGCGCCACATCCTCGGTGGCGCAAATAAAATATTAATTAATCATGACATAACGGTTTTAATACCTAAGTTTTGCTTCAGACCAGATTAGCAAAAAATATTTTACCATTCCTCATTCTACTCGCTTCATGTTAGATTGGATGTATACCAACCGCATTTTATTTTGTGGCTGGCGTTTGATAATTTGGTTTTGGCTATGCAAACAGCAATGTTTCGATTGCGATAAAGATTGTAATTTTGAAGAAAATTAAATTTATATGTACATTTTTGTTAAAAGATTGAAGTAGTATAGATAACTTATCAGCTTATCAACACTAGTTGATGGGACATATCAATCTCAAAGCAGAGAAAGGTTTTCTCCTATGCAAAAAACTGTGTTAGCACTACTTATTAGTCTGTCTGCTCTGACAGCTTCCTCTTTTGCTGTTGCCAAAGGCGTTACTTACGGCGAACAAAAAATCACGCTAACTGATTCCATTTCTCCGGGTAATGATTTTTATCAGTATGTTAATCAGGATTGGATAAACCATGCAAAAATCCCAGCTGGAATGTCACGCATTAATTCCTTTGTTGAGTTATATCTCAAAACAGAAAAACAGCTGCAAGCACTGATAAATAAACTTGAAGTTCAACCGGAAAGTGAGCTTAATCATAATCAACGCAATATCCGTAATCTTTATCGCAGCTATTTGAATGAAACGGCGGTTGAAAAAGCAGGTTTAATGCCGGTACAAAACGCGCTTAATAATATAAAGCAGGCAAAAACTCATGCTGATATTACTAATCTAATGGCAAAACCAGGTTATATGCCATTTATTTCCTATTGGGTTGGATGCAAAAGCACCTGATATTTATGTTCTTTATCTAGGACAAGGGGGTTTAGGCTTATAATAGAAACTACTATCTGGATAAGACTAAACAGATGGAGACTATCCGTCAGGATTATGTCGCTTATATTGCCACTATTTTACAATTAGCTGGAGAAAAAGAAACGCAATTAAAGGCTAAGCAAATTTTTGCGTTAGAAAAATCGTTGGCAAAAGTTCATTGGACACCAGAATCTGCACGTGACACGTTGAAAAATTATCATCCAATGTCGCTTAGCCAATTGAACAAGTTTACGCCAGATTATCAATGGCAAGGTTTTATTCAACAATGGAAACTTTCTGATGAACAACTTGCCAAAGTTATCGTAGAAAATGACAGTGCAGTTCAGCAACTGGCAAAAATATTGGCTAATACCCCGGTATCTACCTTACAAGACTACTTACTTTTCCATTATCTGAGTAGTAAAGCCAATTACTTGAATGAAGCTTTTTCTGATGCTCGATTTAATTTTTATTCAAGCTAATTAAATGGTATTAAACAACAGCGTTCACGTAAAGAACGGGCATTAGAAATTGTTAATAAACTACAAGGGGAGCCATTGGGGCAACTTTATGTTGCAACTTATTTTGATCCTGAGGCTAAAAATAAGATCCAAAATTTGGTGAGCTATGTCAAAGGGACTTTTAAAACTCGTTTGCAAAATAATGACTGGATGGATAAACAAACCCGCCAGGAAGCACTAAATAAGCTTAACCAATTTACAGTTAAAATTGGTTACCCTGAAAAATGGCATGATTTTAGTACCCTGCACTTGCAACCAGATACATTATTCGACAATTATCTGCAAGTACAAAACTGGCTCTATCAAGATAATATGAGCAGGATCGGTGAAAAAGTCAGGAAGTGGGAATGGGGGATGACGCCACAAACAATTAATGCTTACTATAATCCCGTTCAGAATGAAATTGTTTTCCCGGCTGCTATTTTGCAAGCGCCATTTTTTGACCAAAATGTTGATCCTGCTTATAACTATGGTGCCATTGGAGCGGTGATCGGGCATGAAATGGGACATGGCTTTGACGATCAAGGTCGCCTTTATGACGGAACTGGGCAATTAAGAAACTGGTGGTCAGCGGCTTCACAGCGGCATTTTAAAGAAAAAACCGCCAAACTTATTAAGCAGTATAATGGGTTTAAAATTGATGGTTTAACGGTTAACGGTAAACTCACTCTAGGTGAAAATATTGGTGATCTCGGTGGGTTAAATATTGCCCTCAATGCTTATAAGCAATTTTCTAAAGAACATTATCCAAATGGTGAACCGCCGATTATTGATGGAATGACGGGGTTACAACGCTTCTTTATTGCCTGGGCGAGAACGTGGCGGGAGTTAGCGAATAAAGAGTCCGAGCGTAATAAAATTATGACTGATCCCCATAGTCCGAATCCCTATCGTGCCAATGGCGTGGTACGTAATATGGATGATTGGTATGCAGCCTTTAAGGTAGAAAAAGAGCATAAGCTTTATCTGGCACCTAAAGAGAGAATCCGTATCTGGTAGACTTTAATATCAGGCTCTAAAGCATAGAGCCTGATAAACTTGCTGCTTTTGGGTAATAACATTATTAAGCACTTCATTTGTATAATCGCAAACATAAATGATATGCGATATTCAACTATAAGGTGAATTAATAATGGATAAATCAATCACCGTTGCCTGTGTACAGGCAGCTCCGGTATTTATGGATTTGGAAGGAACTATCGATAAAACTATCGATTTAATAAAAGAAGCGGCATGTAAAGGGGCGGAATTGATCGCTTTTCCGGAAAATTGGCTACCGGGTTATCCCTGGTTTCTTTGGTTGGACTCACCTGCCGCATTAACCCCACTAGTTTATCAATATTATCAAAATTCTTTAGTATTAGGCAGTGAACAAGCAAAGCATATCGCTTCGGTTGCTAGAGAGAATAATATTTGGCTGCTATTGGGTCTGAGTGAAAGAGATCATGGTACGCTTTATATGGCTCAATGGCTTATCAGTAATACGGGAGAAACGATCGGTGTGCGGCGAAAACTTAAACCAACCCATGTTGAGCGCACTCTATTTGGTGAAAGTGATGGTTCATCGCTAAAAACATTTACCACTCAGTTAGGCGTGATTGGGGCATTGTGTTGTTGGGAACACATTCAACCGTTAACGCGATATGTTATGTATGCTCAGCATGAGCAAATTCATATTGCGGCTTGGCCTAGTTTTAGCCTTTATCGCGATGCAACCGCAGCTTTGAGTCCGGAAGTTAATCTCGCGCTTTCACGATCCTATGCAGCAGAAGGGCAATGTTTTGTTATTGCGCCGTGTGCCATTGTGTCAGAGCAGATGATTGAACAGTTATGTACTGATGAGACTAAGCGGAATTTGTTAAAAGCAGGTGGGGGTCATGCGCGTATATTTGGTCCAGATGGCCGTGAGTTAACAACCCCTCTGGCAGAAAATGAGGAAGGACTACTCTTGGCCACGCTCGAACCTGCCGCAATTACCTATGCCAAAGCAATCGCTGATCCGGTCGGCCATTATTCACGTCCAGACGTGACTTGCTTACTATTTAACCCTACGGCTAACCTTCCATTAGCAACTAAAACGGCTTCTTTTATTGCCCTAACAGATACAAAACAGATTGTATCGCCAGGTAGTGAAGAAGTTCAGGCTAATTAAAATATTCAGACTTTTATTTGAATAGATGTAATGATTAACCCTAATATATCCACTTGACCGCATTTAGCTGTTCTAGCAATAATATAATTACCAAATTTTGGGGTTACTTGGTAATTATTTTTCAGCCTATCCTCTATTTATATCCCTTTCTTAAATTTTTATGAAAAGAAAATTTTTTGCATTTCGTTTTTTCGAAAGAAAGTTGCTATTTTTAATAAGGTATTTGGTGCATAAATTTTGGCTTAACGGTTTAAAAATAAATAACCAATAGTGCTATTAGTTAAAAATGTTTTAGCCATGCTATTAGCGACCGTAATTGCGCCAAAATAGAGAGTGAAAGATTGCATTATTTATCATTAATATCTTGTATATCTTGTTTAATTTAACCAAAATGAGTGAGTTTTTATCGTTATTTTCCATTAGGAGTTGGCGTGCCAAGATATTCTTTGCTTTGTTTTCTTTGTATGTCGATGGTAGTCCCTGTTGCCAATGGTGCCAATCTTCGTTTAAAAGTTGAGGGTTTGACAGGAGAACTTGAAAAAAACGTTCGTATTCAGCTCTCAAGTATCACTCAGGATGAAATTGCCACTGATGGCCGTTTTCGCGTGAGGGTTGATAAAGCAATTCGTTTAGGATTAAGGCCGTTAGGTTATTATGAACCCACTATTGAATTTTCTTATCAAGAATTTCAACCACCGTCTCGACCTGTTTTAACAGCGAAAGTTGATCCTGGAAAACCTGTTCATGTTGCAGATGTTAAGATAACTCTAAAGGGTGAGGCTAAATATGATAAAGACTATGCGGTAATGATAGCCCGCAATACACCCCCCAAAGGAATTATTCTTAATCATGGCGATTATGAAGATTTGAAACAGGGCTTTAGTCGTTTGGCAGTCCGTAAAGGTTATTTTGATGCAGAAATGGAAAAAAGTCAGTTAGGTGTCTCATTAGCTCATCGAGCTTCTTACTGGATATTTGATTTCAATAGTGGTGAGCGTTATCGTTTCGGCGCTATCAAATATGAAGGCGCACAAATTCGCGAAGATTATTTAAATAATATTGTTCCTTTTAAACAAGGAGACTATTACGCTTCTGAGCAATTAGCTGAATTCAATCAACGGTTAGTCAATACGGGTTGGTTCAATTCCGCCATTGTTACACCTGATATTAATAAAGCACGAGAGAAAGGCACGCATATTCTGCCAATGGATGCAGTATTAACGCCCCGTGCGCGTAATCATGTTGAATTAGGTGGGGGTTATTCCACCGATGTAGGTCCTCGAGTCAAAGCGACTTGGAATAAACCTTGGATTAATTCCAGAGGACAGAGCTTTACTTCCAGCCTTAGTCTTTCGCAACCTGAACAAATTATTGATGCAAGCTATAAAATTCCACTCAAAAAGAGTCCCTTAGAACAATATTATGCCGTTCAGGCCGGCTTCAAACGTACTGACCTAAATGATACTCAGTCTGATACGACAACCCTAAATTTATTAAGGAATTGGGATTATTATCAAGGTTGGCAATATGGTGTTAATTTGCGCTGGAGTCTCAGCCATTTTACTCAGGCAAATGTAACCAATACGACTATGCTGTTGTATCCTGGCGTCAGTCTCAGCCGCATGCGACAACGAGGTGGCGCTATGCCCTATTGGGGGGATAGCCAGCGATATACTATTGATATTTCTAATACTATCTGGGGTTCAGATATCGATTTTATTGTATTACAAGCGCAAAATGTGTGGATAAGAACACCCTGGAAAGGGCATCGTTTCGTTGTAAGAGGCCATCTGGGGTGGATAGAAGCTAATCGATTTGACAAAGTCCCTCCCGATCTGCGTTTTTTTGCTGGTGGTGATCGCAGTATTAGAGGTTATGGCTATCAAAAAATTTCCCCCACCAATAGCCAAGGAAAATTGACCGGTGCTGCCAAATTAGCCGTCGGCTCACTGGAATATCAATATAATGTGACGGGCAACTGGTGGGGTGCCATATTTGTTGATGGTGGTGAGGCGGTCAATGATTTTAATAAGAATGATTTTAAAGTCGGTGCTGGTGTTGGTATTCGCTGGGTTTCACCTGTTGGGCCAATTAAACTGGATATTGCCGCGCCGGTCGGTGATCCTGATCATAGCAAAGTACAATTTTATATTGGGTTAGGTGCTGAGCTATGAAATGGATAAAACGTATTAGTCTAGCTCTATTGTTTTTGTTATTAATATTATTAACGATGATTGGTTGGATAGTTACCACGCAATCAGGCTTACATTTTGTCCTTAACACCGCGGTACGTTGGTTGCCAGGATTAGAAATTGCGACCATTTCTGGTGGCTGGAATGATTTGAATTTGCAAGGAGTTCGTTATCAAACCAAGGGTATTAATGTTGATGTTGATAAATTTAATCTTTCACTCCAAGTTAACTGTTTAAAACGCTTTCAATTGTGCGTTAATAATATTTCAACTGAAGGCGTCAATGTTAAGATTGATAGCAAAGCCTTTCCATCTGCCAAAGAGCAAGCCAGCTCAAAACCTTTAACTAAATTGTCGACGCCTTATCCTATTTTTTTAAATCAGTTAATCCTAAAAAATATCAGCATCCAGCTTGATAACACCCAGGTTTCACTGGCTGAATTAACCATGGCAGCGGATTGGCAAGCTAATCTATTGACAATTAAACCAACGACAATTAATGGATTAGTAATTAATTTGCCAAAAACCTCAGCGGCAGAAAATAAAGCGACAGAAAAAATAGTGACAAAAACCCCTAATGAGGTAGCAGATAAAACACCGGCTGAAACATTAAAAGCCCTGTTTGCTAAGCCCTTATTGGCTAAATTACCTGAAGTCGTGTTGCCTATTGATATTAATATTGAGCAGATTCAAGGAATAAACTGGCATTTAACTGGTGATACTAAAGTAGTGATTGATAATTTAACATTAATGGCTAACGTACAAAATCAGCAGATAGCTATTAAGCAATTTGCTGTTGTGGCGCCTGAAGGCAAGATTACTCTCACCGGTGATGCTAATTTGGCTCAGCAGTGGCCGGTCAATATAACCGCTCAAGCTGTATCTTATCTGGATGATCTTAAAGGCCAACAAGTTGATTTGAAACTAAAAGGGGCTTTATTACAACAGCTTAAATTAATGTTAAGTTTAACGGGCCCCATCAAGGCTAATTTGATCGCAGAAGTAGCCTTATCACAGGCAGGATTGCCAATTCAATTAACCTTAGAAAGTCAGCAACTTAATTGGCCACTGCAAGGCGCGCCAGAATATCGTTTAAAAGATCTGCGTTTACGTATGAATGGTAAGGTGATGGGTTATGATCTGTCATTGCGCACCAATATTGATGGACGGAATGTGCCTCCGACCTTATTAACGCTTGATGCTAAAGGGAATGAAGAACAGTTTCGGTTAACGAGTTTGCGATTGAATGCATTGCAGGGAAAAACAGAATTAATCGGTATTATTGATTGGCGTAAAGCAATAAGTTGGAATGGATTATTAACTATATCTGATATTAATACCGCAAAACAGTGGCCACAATGGCCAGCTAAATTACAGGGTAAAATCGTCACGACAGGTAGTGTTCATGGGGGTAGCTGGCAATTAACAGTCCCTGAAATTAGCTTGGATGGTAATGTAAAAGGTAATTTATTACGCACCCGCGGACAGATAAGCGGCAATGCCGCAGGTCAATGGAACATTCCGGTGTTCAATGTTTTACTCGGCCGCAATAAATTCGCTATTAATGGACATGTTAATGACAAATGGCAACTGGATGGAATAGTTGATGCACCTGGTCTCGATGGTGTATTACCTGGTTTAGCGGGTGTCATAAAGGGACAATTAAAATTACGAGGTGATTTAATGTCACCACAATTAATGGTTGATCTCGCAGCCCGCAAGGTTAAATGGCAAAATGATTTAGCTATCGATAAAGCAATTATTCAAGGTGATATCCGTTCTGATAAACAGATCCATGGTCAGTTAACCGTTGCTATTCATCAGTTGAAACAGGCCGATTTAGTTGTGCACAATTTCAACCTAGATGCTAAAGGTAATGAACAACAGCATAGCGTTAAAATGAATATCGATGGAAAACCGATTTCAGGTCATTTAATACTGAAAGGCCGTTTTGATCGACAGAAAGGATTATGGCAAGGCGTGTTAGATAATACATTATTTAACACACCGATCGGTGAATGGCAATTAAGTCGGCCAGTAGTGATTGAGTATGCTAATCAACAACAGGAAGTCACGCTGTCCCCGCATTGCTGGTTAAATGCTAAAGGGCGTTTGTGTCTGTCTAAAACGGCTAAAATTGGTAAATCAGGTAATGCAGATATTCTACTACAGCAGTTTGATTTAGCGCTGCTTAAACCCTTTTTGCCCACTGAAACTCAGCTCACCGGCAGTTTTGATGGGGATGCCAAAGTGAGTTGGTATGCGGATGGTCGTTCGCCCCAGGCAAAAGTAAATTTGCTTGGTAATAGTGTGAAAATTAAGCAATTAATTGAAGGATCATTGTTACCAGTTGAATTTCAAACGCTAACATTAAATGCAGACATCAGTAATGGTAAGGCGGCATTACAGTGGTTAATACAAATTAACAATAATGGTAAATTTTCAGGCAATATACGGATTGACGATCCGGAACAAAGTCGTAAATTATCAGGTAGGGTTAATATTGAAAATATTACATTAGCATTAATTCGTCCAGTGCTAAGTAAAGGTGAAAGTTTAGATGGCAATTTGAATGCCAATTTAAGTTTAGCTGGCAATATGAAGCAGCCACTATTAAATGGTGATTTGGCACTTTCTAATGTGGCAGCAAAAGGACACTGGTTTCCATTTGATATCAATCAGGCTTTCCTCAAACTGAATTTTATGGGAACTCATTCTCAATTAACAGGACGTATTAATACACCAGAAGGTTATTTAAAGTTAACCGGAGAGGCGGATTGGCCTAATATTAAAGCTTGGCAAGCGAGAGTTTCTGCCACCGGTAACAAACTGCGAATAACCTTACCGCCAATGGTTCGTATTGATGTGGAGCCGGATATTGTTTTTGAAGCTACACCTAATTTATTAAGTCTCAATGGTAATGTAAATATTCCCTGGGCACGTATTACGGTACAAGAATTGCCGGAATCAGCAGTTGGCGTTTCATCAGATGAAGTGATGTTAGACGCAAATTTACAGCCAATAGAGAAAAAAGGTATATCAATACCAATCTTAACCAATCTACAGATTAAAATTGGCAATGATGTTCGTTTGGATGCATTTGGTTTAAAAGCTCGATTAACAGGAATATTAAAAGTTATCCAAGATAAACAAGGATTGGGTTTAAATGGCCAGATTAATATTCCTGAAGGGCGATTTCATGCATATGGGCAAGATCTTATTGTACGTAAAGGACAAATTTTATTTTCTGGCCCCGTTGATCAGCCATTCTTAAATGTAGAAGCGATCCGCAATCCAGAGAGTACCCATGATAATGTGATTGCGGGTGTAAGAGTTACAGGCTTGGCTGATAAGCCAAAAGCAACAATTTTCTCTGAGCCAGTTAAATCGCAGGAAGAAGCGCTGTCTTATTTGCTTAGAGGTGAAGGGTTAGATAGTAGTGGTGCAGATAGTACCCATATGGCTGCTTTGCTGATTAGTATGGGAGTTTCCAAAAGTGGAAAATTATTGGGAAGTATTGGTGAAACATTTGGTGTTTCCGACTTAGCATTAGATACTCAGGGAGTTGGTGACAAATCTCAAGTTGTAGTGAGCGGTAAGATAACTAATGATTTGCAAGTTAAATATGGTGTAGGAATATTTAATTCTCTTGCTACATTAACGCTACGCTATCGTTTGATGCCAAAATTGTATCTAGAAGCTGTGTCTGGTGTTGATCAGGCACTAGATTTGCTTTATCAGTTTGAGTTTTAATTATGCGTATAATTGTTTATGGTAGTTTAAGACGTAAACAGGGAAATCATCATTGGATGACCTATGCTCAGCTATTAGGAGAGTATAGGTTGGAAGGTTATGAGATTTATGACTTAGGTTATTACCCTGCAGTAATACGTGGTGAAGGGACGATAGAATGTGAAGTTTATCGTATTACACCATCGATTTTGACTGAGCTTGATGAATTAAAAAGGAATTCCCAAGATTATGAAAGAGAGTTGATATCTACACCTTATGGTAATGCATGGATTTATCTTTATAAACTTCCGGTAGATGGTTTACGGCGAATTGAAAGTGGTGATTGGCTAAAACGTGATGGAAAAAGCAAATAAATTTTTCTAACCAAATCCCCATTTATTGATAATAAAGGGGATCTGGTTAAATCGCTATGATGGTTATTTTTTAGCTGCGCGTTCAAAAGAAGAAAGAATTTCGGCTTTTGCCGCATCAACATTTTCCCACCCTTCCACTTTTACCCATTTGCCTTGTTCTAAATCTTTATAGTGTTCAAAGAAATGTTTAATTTGCGCGCGTAATAATTCAGGTAAATCGTTAATATCTTTAATATGATCATATTCTTTAGTTAATTTAGAATGAGGCACAGCAACTAATTTTGCATCTTCACCGGATTCATCGGTCATTTTTAATACACCGATTGGGCGACAACGGATTACTGCTCCTGGTTGTAGCGGATATGGTGTCGGAACTAAAACATCAACCGGATCGCCATCTAGTGAGAGAGTATGATTGATATAACCATAATTACAGGGATAAAACATAGCAGTCGACATAAAACGATCGACAAAGATGGTGCCAGAATTTTTATCTACTTCATATTTTATCGGATCAGCATTCGCTGGAATTTCTATAATGACATAGATATCTTCAGGCAGTTCTTTCCCCGCCGGTACGTTATTTAGGCTCATAAAAAATGTCCTTTATTTAAAACTAAAATTGAGTAGCGGCTATTATAGCCGTAAACGAAAGAAAAACTCACTATCAGATAGGATCTTATTATAAAAATAATCTTAACAATAAAGGCCGGATCGATTGCCTTTATTGGTTGATAGGGCGTTATTCATTAACTGAAAACTCAAACATAAAGCTTTCGGCTTTCTCTACCATAGATTTTGTTCCAACGAAGAAAGGTACACGTTGATGCAGTTGTTCTGGAACAATATCTAAAATCCGATTAGTACCATCGCTTGCTTTACCTCCCGCCTGTTCGGCTAAAAAAGCGATTGGATTACATTCATATAGCAAACGTAATTTACCTTTAGGATGGCTTGCGGTACTTGGATAAATATAAATACCACCTTTTAGTAAATTTCGATGAAAATCTGCCACCAGAGAGCCAATATAACGGGTGGTATAAGGGCGAAACGTAGCGGGATCTTGTTCCTGGCAATATTTTATATATTTTTTTACCCCTAATGGAAATTTACTATAATTTCCTTCATTGATTGAATACATATTACCTTGGGTCGGAAACATTACTTTTTCGTGAGATAGACAGAAGACGCCCAGAGAAGGATCATAGGTAAAGGCATGCACGCCATAACCGGTTGTATATACCAGCATGGTTGAAGAGCCATACACAACGTAGCCGGCAGCGACTTGTTGATGGCCTGGTTGTAAAAAATCTACTTTAGTAACCGGTTGCCCAATCGGTGTAATACGGCGATAAATAGAGAAAATAGTTCCAACGGAAACATTTACATCGATATTTGATGAACCGTCTAAAGGATCCATTAACACAACATACTTGGCATTTTCTGCTCGATCACCATCAAAAATAACAATTTCGTCTTCTTCTTCTTCTTCAGAGGCGATACCAGCAACCTCTCCTCTTGCTTTCAAAGCAGCTTTTAATTTTTCATTCGCGTATAGGTCAAGTTTCATTTGAACTTCGCCTTGAACATTAGAGGCACCACTTGCGCCTAAAATATCCACCAAACCGGCTTTGTTAATATCGCGGTGAATGATTTTTGCACCTAATTTAATTGCTGACAATAATGCAGTAAGTTCACCAGTAGCATGAGGAAAATCATGTTGTTTTTCAACGATAAATTCGTCTAATGTTTTCATGACCAAGGTCCTGAGTCAAATTTTATAGAAGTTTTTTAAGGAATTGTGTTCCTTGTGTGCGTGCAGTTTAGCCAAATTAGGCCAAGATTAATAGTTGGATTATTTTTGTTAATTAAGATAGCAATTCATTTCATATTATCGCGCTAATCAGCGCGATAACTTTGACGTTTATAACTCTTGTTCAAATAAATTTAAGATGGCTTCATAAAGTCGTTTGGTGGTAAATCCCAGAGTTGGGGTAGAAAAAATAGTATCATCGCCAGCGATGCTACCTAAAATTCCTTCTGAAGTTCCTAAAGAATCCAATAAACGAGCAATGAGTTGCGCAGCGCCAGGACTAGTACGAATAACCACAATTGATTCATTGTAATTAACATCTAATACCAAATTTTTTAGCGGGCTAGTTGTTGTAGGAACTACCAGTTCAGCGGGTAGGCAATAAACCATTTCCATTTTAGCATTACGGTTACGCACCGCGCCAAACTTAGTCAGCATTCTAGAAATTTTTGATTGGTTTATATTTTCAAAGCCTTGCTCTTGAAGTGCTATAACAATCTCACTTTGTGAACTAAATTTTTCTTCTTTGAGCAGAGCTTTAAAAGCTTTCACGAGATCTTCTTGTTTAGAAGAAGCATACATAAATCACCTTTTTCAAGACGTTAAGTAGAGCGATATTATGTATAAAGGTGAATTTTTATGCAACAAGCAGTCTAGTTATAGTGCTATGAAAATAATAAAAATAGCAATAATAAAAATTATTTGTTAGTTATTTGTCTACTTTGTGGAAATTGACGATAAATCTTTGTTTAAAAAATAATGTTAATTGTAAAAAAACCTTGTGTCTATACCTTATGCTGCTACCTAAGCAATATTAAAAAAGTGTTCCTTATCGCATTAGTTGATAAAGATTTTATTTAAAATAAAAGAAAAAATTTACAAGACTCATCTATTAACAACAATTAGTCGTAATTAATAGACTGCCATATGAATAACGTATGTAATAGATTGAAAGTTTTAAGCCATTTCGAAGTGTCATCATATAAAGGAGTATCAGCATGAAATTAGCTATTCTTGGGGCAGCAGGTGGTATCGGTCAAGCACTTGCACTTCTTCTTAAAAACCAGCTTCCATCAGGCTCAGAGCTTTCACTTTATGATATTGCTCCTGTGACTCCTGGTGTTGCTAAAGACTTAAGCCATATTCCAACAGATGTAAAGGTCATTGGCTTTGCTGGTGAAGATCCGACACCTGCACTTGACGGTGCCGATGTAGTATTAATTTCGGCAGGTGTTGCCAGGAAACCGGGAATGGATCGCTCAGATTTGTTTAATATCAATGCCGGTATCGTGCGTAATCTGATAGAAAAAGTGGCTCATAGCTGTCCTAAGGCGTTAATTGGTATTATTACTAATCCGGTTAATACCACCGTTCCGATAGCTGCAGAAGTATTAAAAAAAGCTGGCGTGTATGATAGAAATCGACTATTTGGGGTAACAACCTTAGATATTATCCGTTCTAACACTTTTGTTGCTGAATTAAAAGGTAAAAAACCGCAAGAAATTGAAGTGACGGTTATTGGAGGCCATTCAGGCGTAACGATTCTACCGTTACTCTCTCAAATTCCAACGGTTAACTTTACTGAACAGGAAGCCGAGGAGCTAACTAAACGTATTCAAAATGCGGGTACTGAAGTTGTTGAAGCAAAAGCGGGTGGCGGATCAGCGACACTTTCCATGGGACAAGCAGCAGCACGGTTT
Organism: Arsenophonus nasoniae DSM 15247; assembly: GCF_000429565.1. GTDB lineage: Bacteria > Pseudomonadota > Gammaproteobacteria > Enterobacterales > Enterobacteriaceae > Arsenophonus > Arsenophonus nasoniae. The sequence continues at coordinate 32,219 of NZ_AUCC01000007.1, read as the reverse complement.
GGTTTATCATTAATTCAAGCATTAAATGGTAAAGAAAATATAATTGAGTGCGCTTATGTAGAAAGTGATGGTGAATATGCGCGATTTTTTGCTCAGCCAATACGTTTAGGTAAAAATGGTATTGAAGAAAGATTACCTATTAATATTATGAATACACATGAAAAAAATAAATTGGAAAATATGTTAGAGACACTCAATAAAGATATTAAATTAGGCGAAGATTTTATTAATAAATAATATTATTAACTTCATTAAATAATAAACCGCAGATATGAGTCTGCGGTTTTTTTATAATTTATTCGTTATTTTTATTAGTAGGCTGACGAATATTTCGTTCTAATAATTCTCCTGTATTGAAATCGTAATAACGGCTAGGCCATATTTCAGAGGGATGAAGGTTTAAAAAGTTTGCAATTATCCATTCTCCTTTTGGCCAGGGCCGAGATAAAGCATTGGCTAGGGTAGAAGAGCTTAAACCTGCCTGTCTTGATATAGCTGCTAATGTTGTTCCGCGTTTTCTTAGCGCTGCAATAATATCCGCAGGATGCCAATCAGATTTCTGTGAAATCATTTTTAATCCTTTTTCTATTAAATATATTGCTGTGTTAGTGGTATAAATAACAGATAGTTCTCACATGTATTTCGAACTAGAACTTGTTATTAGAAATAAAATAACATTTTTTTTCTTTAATAGTTTCTTATTTTTTTCTTAAAAATCTCTTTTTTGAACTTGATTGCAAAAAATAGAGAAATTTTACAGATATTTTAGGAAATATAGTGAGGTTTTCTTCAATTTATTAGGAGTGTAAATAATTAATTCTAGTTATATTAATTCAGTATAATAGAATGACAAAAATAAAAATCTTTAATTCATATTAATTCCTTAGAATTAATAGTTATAAAATAATTTGTCCGATATTAATAGAAAAAAAATTAGTTAATAATGATAGTAAAAAGGAGAACAATATTTGCAAAACATAAAAAAAGAAATACCCCTGCGATTTTATTCAATGATTTTTCTATGTTTAAGAAATTTGGAGGGTTTTAAAAAGAAAAAAATAATCAAGAAAGCCACCATTTTTAACGATTAGATTTGCAGAATTAGGTTATGTATTAATACCAAAAGTGATGCGAGAAAATTATGAAAAAAGAATGGTATACCGCGAAAGAACTCGCTGGATTGGTTGGTTTGCCTTCATCACCACAAGGTATCAACCTAATGGCTCGCAGGGAAGGTTGGGAGCAACGTCGAAAACGTGGAGTCCAAGGCAAAGCTGTTGAATATCATGTTAGTAGTCTGCCTGAAGATGTATTTAATGTATTATCACTAAATGATAACTCTATTGATTATCGAGGCAAAGGGAAACGACAAGATGCTTTTTTAATTTGGGTTGAAGCTTATAAACAATTAACAAAAAAAGAGCGTGAAAAAATTATTAAATTTATTTTACGGGAAGGATTGGAAAAGTTAATTGGTTATATCAATTGTTGTGAAGTGATATTAGTGGAAGAAGATCACTCTGGAACAGGATGAGCTGTTCCAGAGAAGTTTTATTACGAGAGGCGTTGAACGGAAATGCAAGCCAAGCTGATCAGAGCATCTTTATAAGATGTATCAGGTAAGATATCGAGAGCTTTAATCGCTTTATCGGCTTCCTCTCTAGCTCGGTCGCGGGTATATTCAAGAGAGCCACAGCGTTTCATGGTAATTAATATAGCACTAAGTAAATGGCGCCCATTACCTTTTTCTATTGAGTTACGAATAAGTGCGGATTCTTCTGCGGTGCCTTTTTTCATTGCATGAAGTAGAGGTAGTGTTAACTTTCCCTCATCTAAATCATCGCCGATATTTTTGCCAATAGTAGTACTATCCGCGTCATAATCCAAAAGATCATCAATCAGTTGGAAGGCAGTACCAAGATAACGACCATAATCTCGCAAGGCTTGCTGCTGGGTTTCATTAGCGCCTGATACGATCGCTGATGCATGTGTCGCTGCTTCAAATAGGCGTGCAGTTTTACTATATATTATTTGCATATAGGTACTTTCGGTGATGTCTGGATTATTACAATTGATTAATTGTGAAACTTCACCTTCTGCGATGACATTTGTTGCATCAGACATCAGTTTTAAAATAGGCATAGAATCAAGCTCTGTCATCATTTGAAATGAGCGGGTGTAAATGAAGTCTCCTACTAATACACTGGCAGCATTACCGAAAACAGCATTTGCAGTTTTTTTACCGCGCCTCAGGGTCGACTCATCAACAACATCATCATGTAGTAACGTTGCGGTATGAATAAATTCAATCAATGCTGCTACATTAATATGCTTTTTTCCTTCATAACCTAGTGCTCTTCCAACCAGAATAGCAATCATGGGCCGAATTTTTTTTCCGCCACCACTAATAATATAGTGACCTAGTTGATTAATGAGGTGGACATCTGAATTCAATTGATTCAAGATTGCTTTATTAACCGCTTCCATATCTTTTGCAGTTAGATTGATAATTGATTCTAAATTCATTTTATAAATTCTTTTATCAATTTGATTTTACCTAAACATAATATTTAGTCGTGTGGTCTTGTGCTGTTAATCTGTCACAGATTGTACTGTAAAATTAATTACAAATGAACGGCTACGGAATAAATACACTTTATAAAGTAGATTTTTTATTATTAGATTGAATTCTAGGCTTGTCTTCTGATGCTTTTTTGCGTAGAATTCGCGCCCTATTGTGAATATTTATAAAATGCACTCTGAAATCAAATATGCTAAGGGAGTGTGTTAAGCGGAGTTTATATGTACGCGGTTTTCCAAAGTGGTGGTAAACAACACCGAGTCAGCGAAGGCCAAACAGTTCGCCTGGAAAAGCTAGACATTGCGACAGGTGAAACTGTTGAGTTCGATCAAGTATTGATGATCGCCGACGGTGATGATATTAAAATCGGTGCTCCTGTCGTTGAAGGCATCAAAGTTAAAGCTGAAGTTATTGCGCATGGTCGCGGTGAGAAAATTAAAATTGTTAAATTTCGTCGCCGTAAACATAGCCGTAAACAACAGGGCCACCGTCAGTGGTTTACTGATGTTAAGATCACTGGTATTGCTTAAGAATTAGGAGAGCAGATTAATGGCACATAAAAAGGCTGGCGGCTCAACGCGTAATGGTCGCGATTCCGAAGCAAAACGCCTAGGTGTAAAACGTTTTGGTGGTGAGTCTGTGTTAGCAGGTAGCATTATTGTTCGTCAGCGTGGTACTAAATTCCATGCTGGTAGTAATGTTGGTTGTGGTCGCGATCATACCCTATTTGCATTGGCTGACGGAAAAGTTAAATTTGAAATTAAAGGACCAAAAAATCGTAAATATGTCAGTATCGAAGCTGAATAAGTTTTTTTGATCTTTAAATAGAGTTTAAAAAAGCCCTGCAAATTTGCAGGGCTTTTTATATTACCTTATGTGATACCATCTCTGGGTAAAACTACCATCTAGCGTATAATGTCTAGTATGCGGAGAAAAGATAATGAAATTTGTTGATGAAGCCAAAATATTAGTTATAGCTGGCGATGGTGGCAATGGCTGCGTTAGCTTCCGCCGTGAAAAATATATCCCTAAGGGCGGGCCTGATGGTGGAGATGGAGGAGATGGTGGAGATGTTTATCTGTTGGCTGATGAAAATCTTAATACGTTAATTGATTATCGGTTTGAAACCATCTTCCGAGCTGAACGGGGTCAGAATGGCCAAAGTCGTGATTGTACAGGTAAACGTGGTCAAGATAACACCATTAAAGTCCCGATTGGCACGCGGATACGTGATTTTTCAACCAGTGAAATCGTGGGTGATATGACTCGTCACGGGCAGCGTTTAATGGTTGCGAAAGGTGGATTTCATGGTTTAGGGAATACTCGATTTAAATCATCAGTCAACCGTGCTCCCCGTCAAAAAACCATGGGAACGAAAGGCGAAACAAGAGAATTGCTACTTGAATTGATGTTACTTGCTGATGTAGGCATGCTAGGTATGCCAAATGCAGGTAAATCGACTTTCATTCGCTCAGTTTCTGCAGCAAAACCTAAAGTTGCTGATTATCCATTTACTACTTTGGTACCGAGTTTGGGTGTAGTACGTATGGATAGTGAGCAAAGCTTTGTTATTGCAGATATTCCCGGTTTAATTGCGGGAGCAGCAGAAGGTGCTGGTCTTGGCATTCGTTTCTTAAAGCATTTAGAACGCTGCACGATACTTCTGCATCTTATTGATATTTGCCCTATTGATGGTTCTGATCCGGTTGAGAATGTCAAAATAATTGATGCTGAACTGGAAAAATATAGTGAAAAGTTATCTCAAAAACCGCGGTGGTTAGTGTTTAACAAAGTTGATCTTTTGACTACTGAAGAGGCAAATGATCGTGCAAAAGCTATTATTGAAACTTTAAAATGGCAAGATAAGTATTATCAGATTTCTGCGGTAAATCAGCTAGGCGTTAAAGCACTTTGTTGGGATATTATGACATTTATGCAAGCCCATCCGCAAAATATATCGCAAGATAATAGTACCGGAGCAGATAAAGCTGAATTTATGTGGGATGATTATCATAAAGAGCAACTATTTGATAATAAAACGGATATAGATGATGACGATTGGGATGAAGACGATGAAGAGGGAATCGACTTCATTTATAAACGTTAATTAATACGAATTATTTTTAGCGGGTATCGAGTAGATACCCTTTTGTTTTTTTAGTTATTACGATAAAGATCTTTGTAGAGATGGCCCTCAAAACGGACAAGTGGAATACGGCGACTATTATATTGTGCAGGTGGTAAGCTATAAGCTGAAATAAACTGTACGAAAGCGATACGTTGACCACTTTGTGTAGTAATGAAGCCGACGAGATTATATACTCCTTGCAAAGCACCGGTTTTAGCTGAGACCTTACCATTAACGCCGGCGTTGTCTAAGCCGCCACGATAACGTAGCGTGCCGTCATGGCCAGCTAAGGGTAACATAGCAATAAAGTTTAGTTGACCATCATGTTTAGCAATATATTGCAAAATAGACATCATAGCTGCTGGTGTAATTAAATTGTGACGAGATAGCCCTGAACCATCTACCATAATTGTATTAGCTAAGTTAATATTGGCTTTTTGTTTTAAAATCTGGCGGATAGCATCGGAGCCAGAAGACCAGGTGCCCGGGACACCATAATATTCACGGCCTATGGTTCTAAAGATCGCATCAGCTATCATATTGTCAGATTTTTTTAACATTATTGTTAGCAAATGATGTAATGGCTTAGATTTTGTTGTGGCCAAAATATTTCCTGCCATGGTAGGCAAGTGGCGCCGTTTAATATGCCCGGTGATCGCTATCTTGGCATCTGTCAGGCTATTTTTTATTATGGCTCCTGCATAGCTTGCGCCATTTTGAATGGCAAATGCTAATGGTAACGGTTCAGTGCGTTGAATTAAGCAACCAGTTAGTATATAACGGTTTAGTTCTCCTGGTATAACATCTAATGTACAATAACGTGCATCAGTAGAACCTTTTGCGAGCGTAATAACTTGGCTGAACATATTAATAGGATAAAAAGGGGCAGTATGGACATAAGCAATATCGCCAGGTTTCTGGCCACTTTGTAAAGTGACTGAGAAACAGTTTTTATCGATAATAGCGGCGCTTGGTGGCGCACTAAAACATTGTGTCATATCATTCCATACCCACCCAGGAGCCTTATCTTGGCCAGCGAAGACTGATATATCAATAATTAAATCGCCATCAACTTGTTCAATGCCTAGCTGCTTTAATTCAGCTACCATACTGCGAATTTGTTGGCGGGTTAAGGTTGGATCGCCCGTGAAGCGTACAACCAAATCACCTTTTAAACGATGACCGATAATTTTTCCTTCAGTTTCAAAATGGGTGACAAATTGATAATCGCTTCCTAACTGAAGCAATGCGGCTAATGCGGTAATAATTTTTTGAGTACTTGCAGGCAAAGCCATTTGTTGGCTATGGTAATCAATCAATGGAGTATCACTCCCCACCTTTTGCGCGATAAAAGCGAGATTTGTGCCTGCAGGCAGATAATTAATGTAAGTTTCAATTGGTGCTGATAGCGCCTGATTGAATATGAAAAGTAGGTTAAATAACCAATATGATCTTCCCATTTTTTTAAAAAAAGCCATAAGTGCGGTATATAAAAGTAGACATAATACACATACTAAAGTGTAATGCAGAAAAAAGTAAACGGTGACCTAGCATTAAGTGTGAGTTAGAATGGTTAATTAAATGATAGAATAATAAAGTTGCAAATTAATAGTTAACAAGGTTTAACCCTTTTTTGTTTGCCTAGAATGTTGTTTTGTCAGAAGTGCTAATTTGCTTTAATGATAGAAAAATCAGGAAGATATTTAATTTTTTATTTAGGAAAGAATCAGAGGCATTTATTAATGAAACAGATTCCAATGACGGTACGTGGCGCAGAAAAGTTGCGTAAAGAGTTAGAATTTTTAAAGAATATCCGCCGTCCTGAAATTATTGCTGCTATTGCAGAAGCTCGTGAACATGGTGATTTGAAAGAAAATGCAGAATATCATGCAGCGCGTGAGCAGCAAGGGTTTTGCGAAGGGCGTATCCAAGAAATTGAGGCTAAATTGTCTCATGCGCAAGTTATTGATGTAACAAAAATGAAAAATGAAGGTCGTGTAATATTTGGTGCGACAGTCACGGTATTCAATGTAACGACAAATGAAGATCAGATTTATCGTATTGTGGGTGATGATGAAGCTGATATCAAAGAAAATCTCATTTCTGTTAATTCACCAATAGCTCGAGGGTTGATCGGTAAGACTATGGATGATGTGGCAGTCATCACTACCCCTGGCGGTGAAGTTGAATATGAAATTTTGAAAGTGGAATATATTTGATTTTCCTTTTATCTTAAAGCGTTATATTCTTGAGTTAATTTTAAAATAAAAGTAAAAGAGGCCAATATGGCCTTTTTTATCCTGAAATGAGATGGCATTTTTGTATAAATGTAAAAGACTTATTTAGGTAAAATGATCTTGTGTGTATCAGAAGGACGATAGAGTATCAAGATTTTACCAATAATTTGCACATTGGTAGCATCGGTTTCTCTAACAATAGCGTTTGCTATCAAATTTTTGGTATCTCGATCTTCACTCGCTATTTTGATTTTGATAAGTTCATGATATGACAGGGATTGTTCGATTTCAGCTAAAACACCTTCAGTTAAACCATTGTTACCTATCATTACAACAGGGTTTAGATGATGAGCAAGGCTTTTTAGATATTGTATTTGCTTTTTATTAAGAGTCATTGTTTTTTGCTTTAGTGGGATTGAAAACGGTACATTCTACCGCCATCTTTTAGTTATCACCATAAATTCTATAATTTTGGTATATCGAAAATGGCAAAGATAGATGTTATTTTATAAGTATAGTTGGAAAAACAATGGCTAATAAAAAGCGTTCAGCAAGCTCTAGTCGTTGGCTGCAGGAACATTTTAGCGATAAATACGTTCTTCAAGCACAAAAAAAAGGGTTTCGCTCACGTGCATGGTTTAAATTGGATGAGATCCAGCAGAGTGATAAAATATTTAAACCTGGTATGACCGTTGTTGATTTAGGTGCAGCGCCTGGAGGTTGGTCTCAATATGCAGTAAGTAAAGTTGGCCTGACGGGGCGGCTTATTGCATGTGATTTATTACTAATGGATCCCATCGTTGGTGTTGATTTCTTGCAAGGAGATTTTCGAGATGAGCAGATATTAAAGGCATTGCTTGAACGCGTTGGTGATAAAAAAGTCCAGGTTGTTATGTCGGATATGGCGCCCAATATGAGTGGGACACCTGCAGTCGATATTCCCCGCTCCATGTATCTGGTTGAGCTAGCATTGGATATGTGTCGTGATGTACTGGCTACCGGCGGAAGTTTTATTGTTAAAGTATTTCAGGGAGAAGGCTTTGATGAATATCTGAGGGAAATTCGCTCTCTATTTTTGAAAGTTAAAATTCGTAAACCAGATGCTTCGCGGTCACGTTCACGTGAAGTGTACATTGTAGCGACAGGACGAAAAATATAGTACCCTGTACGTTATTTATTTAACATAGTTGTAATGAAGAGGTTCATCCCTTGAGTGACATGGCGAAAAACCTGATTCTCTGGGTAGTCATTGCGGTAGTCCTGATGTCTCTATTCCAGAGTTTTGGTCCTAGCGATTCAAATAGTCGCAGGGTGGATTATTCTACCTTTATGAATGAGTTAACTCAGGATCAGATACGTGAAGTGCGGATTTCTGATCGTGAAATTAGTGTTAAGAAAACGGATAACAGTCGTTATACGACTTATATTCCAGTAAGAGAAGATCCAAGATTGTTGGATACTTTGCTTGAAAGGCATGTCACCGTCATTGGTGAACCACCTCAAGAGCAAAGTTTCTTAGCAACTATTTTCATTTCTTGGTTCCCAATGTTATTACTGATTGGGGTTTGGATCTTTTTTATGCGTCAGATGCAGGGAGGAGGTGGCAAAGGTGCTATGTCCTTTGGTAAGAGTAAGGCTCGCATGCTGACAGAAGATCAAATTAAAACCACTTTTGCTGATGTTGCCGGTTGTGATGAAGCAAAAGAAGAAGTGGGTGAGTTAGTTGAATATCTGCGTGAACCTGGACGTTTTCAAAAATTAGGTGGTAAAATTCCTAAGGGTATTTTGATGGTAGGACCACCGGGAACAGGTAAAACCTTATTGGCAAAAGCGATTGCTGGCGAAGCAAAGGTACCCTTTTTTACTATCTCCGGTTCAGATTTCGTCGAAATGTTCGTTGGTGTTGGTGCTTCTCGCGTTCGTGATATGTTTGAGCAAGCCAAGAAAGCAGCGCCTTGTATCATCTTTATTGACGAAATAGATGCTGTTGGTCGTCAACGTGGTGCAGGTTTGGGTGGAGGACACGATGAACGTGAACAGACTCTTAACCAAATGCTGGTAGAGATGGATGGATTTGAAGGTAATGAAGGTATTATCGTTATTGCTGCTACCAACCGTCCCGATGTGTTAGATCCGGCATTATTGCGTCCTGGACGTTTTGATCGGCAAGTTGTTGTCGGTCTACCTGATGTACGTGGTCGTGAACAGATTTTGAAAGTTCATATGCGCCGTGTACCGTTAGATCCTAGTGTTGATGCTTCAGTATTGGCACGAGGTACACCTGGTTTTTCTGGTGCTGATTTAGCTAATTTAGTTAATGAAGCCGCCCTTTTTGCGGCGCGCGGAAATAAGCGTGTTGTCACTATGGTGGAATTCGAAAAGGCAAAAGACAAGATCATGATGGGTGCTGAACGTCGCTCTATGGTCATGACAGAAGAACAAAAAGAATCTACTGCTTATCATGAGGCCGGTCATGCAATTATAGGACGTATTGTTCCAGAGCATGATCCTGTTCACAAAGTGACAATTATCCCGCGTGGTCGTGCGTTAGGTGTTACATTCTTCTTGCCAGAAGGTGATCAAATTAGTGCGAGTCGGCAAAAGCTAGAAAGTCAAATTTCTACCCTTTATGGTGGTAGGTTAGCGGAAGAAATTATTTACGGTTCAGAAAAGGTATCTACTGGCGCGTCAAACGATATTAAAGTAGCAACTAATCTTGCTCGTAACATGGTAACGCAATGGGGTTTTTCTGAGAAATTAGGACCATTGCTCTATGCCGAGGAAGAAGGTGAGGTTTTCCTAGGCCGTTCGGTTGCTAAAGCTAATCATATGTCAGACGAAACTGCGCGAGCAATTGATGAAGAGATCAAGGTAATTATTGATCGTAATTATAAACGAGCTCGTCAGATTTTGAATGATCATATGGATATTCTGCATGCGATGAAGGATGCATTAATGAAATATGAAACCATTGATGCACCTCAAATTGATGATTTAATGAACCGCCGTCCAGTCAGAAAACCAGCTGGCTGGGATGATAATGATAGTAGTAATTCTACTGCAACATCCTCATCACAAGGAGAGTCAGAAAAGAATATTTCTGCCTCTCAGGGTGAAGATAGTGTGGATGGAAATGATAATGGTAGTAACACAGAGAATCGTTAATGCACATTGTTTCTCTATGTGAAATGAATAAATAATTGAAACCCCAGGATAGCCTGGGGTTTTGTTTGGTTGAGTAAGGTGATTATGAAAATTACTGCCCGAAAAATAGAGCTTGATCTTAATCGTCCTATTGTCATGGGAATATTAAATGTTACTCCAGACTCTTTTTCTGATGGTGGTATATACAATCGTTACGACTATGCGCTCAAGCATGCAGCTAGTATGGTTGACCATGGCGCGACAATTATCGATATTGGTGGTGAATCGACCCGTCCGGGTGCTAGTGAAGTTAGTTTACAGCAAGAACTTGACCGGGTTATCCCAATAATTGAAGCCGTAACTGAACGTTTTGATGTTTGGGTTTCTGTTGATACATCTAAAGCTGTTGTCATGGCAGAGGCAGCCAGAGCAGGTGCGCATATTATTAATGATGTTCGGTCGTTACATGAGCCGGGTGCATTAGAAGCCGCAGCTGAAACAGGGTTACCTATCTGTATTATGCATATGTTAGGTCAACCTAAGACAATGCAACAAACACCTGATTATAAAAATGTGGTTGCAGAAGTAAAACAGTATTTATCCGATGAAATTGACCGCTGTGAAGCGGCGGGCATTGCGAAAAGTCGTTTGATTATTGATCCAGGTTTCGGTTTTGGTAAAAATTTGGCGCATAATTATCAATTATTAGCAAAATTGAATGAATTTCATGCTCTAGGAGTGCCGCTACTAGTTGGTATGTCGCGTAAAACTATGATCGGTGAATTATTAGATGTACCACTAGAGGAACGGCTTATTGGCGGTATCGCATGCGCTGTTATCGCAGCTATGCAGGGAGCACAGATTATTCGTGCGCATGATGTGAAAGAAACTGTACAGGCTATGAAGATTGTTCAAGCAACCCTTTCAGTAAAGGAAACAGATGATTATGAGTAAGCGCAAATATTTTGGCACCGATGGTATTCGTGGCAAAGTAGGAGAAAACCCAATTACCCCTGATTTTGTTTTGAAATTGGGTTGGGCAGCGGGTAAAGTTTTAGCGCGGCATGGTTCTCGTAAAATAATCATAGGTAAAGATACACGCATTTCAGGTTATATGTTGGAGTCATCTTTAGAAGCGGGTCTTGCAGCAGCTGGATTATCTGCTGCATTTACAGGTCCTATGCCCACGCCAGCAATTGCTTATTTAACACGCACATACCGTGCTGAGGCGGGTATAGTCATTTCTGCTTCTCATAACCCCTATTATGATAATGGTATTAAATTCTTTTCGATTGATGGAACTAAGTTACCTGATGACGTAGAAGAAGCAATAGAAGCTGAGATGGAGAAACCGCTTACTTGTGTAGAATCTGCCGAATTAGGACGAGCGAGTCGTATTGTTGATGCAGCCGGGCGTTATATAGAGTATTGCAAAGGGACGTTCCCCAGTGACCAAAGTCTAAGTGGATTAAAAATAGTTTTAGATTGTGCTAATGGTGCAACATATCACATAGCACCGAATGTTTTAACTGAGCTTGGTGCTGAAGTCGTCACAATTGGCTGTGAACCAAACGGTTTGAATATTAATCAGGACTGTGGGGCGACTGACGTTGCGCTGCTGCAAAAACATGTTGTAGCAGAAAAAGCAGATATTGGCCTTGCGTTTGATGGTGATGGTGATCGGCTAATAATGGTTGATCATCGGGGCAATAGGATAGATGGCGATCAAATTATTTATATTATTGCTCGGGATGCACTTCGACAAGGTCAATTGCATGGTGGTGTTGTTGGCACTTTAATGAGTAATATGGGATTAGAATTAGCCTTGCAACAGTTGGATATACCTTTTATCCGGGCAAAAGTCGGCGATCGCTATGTTCTGGAAAAATTACAAGAACAAGGATGGCGACTTGGTGCTGAAAATTCAGGCCACATTATTTTGTTAGATAAAACAACTACAGGTGATGGTATCATCGCTGGTTTACAAGTTCTAAGTGCGATGATACGTAATAAGACGAGCCTTTATGATCTTTGCCGAGAGGTAAAATTGATGCCTCAGGTATTGGTAAATGTGCGTTTTTCCGGTACCCATAATCCATTGGTTACAGAAGATGTTTTAAATGTGGTAAATCAAGTGGAAAATGACCTAGCAGGTAGAGGGCGGGTTCTATTGCGTAAATCAGGTACCGAGCCTTTAATTCGTATTATGGTGGAAGGGGAGAATGAAAAACAGGTGACTGCAATGGCTAATCGAATTGCTGAAGTGGTCAAGCAAGCAAAATAGATCATAATATTTTTAGAAAAAATCATATGGTTGTATAAGTATTGTGTTATTTTTCACCAGTTGTCTTCAGGTAACGATTTTTGTTGTTTTTTTCTACAAACAGGACAATGAGATAAAAATAATCTTGCTTGTCAGCTAAGCTTTAGTTAGTATTCAAAACCGCTCCTTAAAGTAACGACGTAAGGAGCAAACTGCAGTAGATAGGTTTTTCCAAACTTTATTGTCAAATAGGTAGTTAGCTATGTACATAACCCTTTTGGTTATCTTTTTATTAGTCTCAATTGCGCTGATTGGTATGGTCATGTTGCAACAAGGGAAAGGTGCTGATATGGGGGCTTCATTCGGTGCAGGCGCTTCTGCAACATTATTTGGTTCATCAGGATCAGGTAATTTTATGACGCGGATGACGGCTATCTTTGCAACATTGTTCTTTATTATCAGTTTAATTTTAGGGAATTTGACCTCCAATAAAAGTGTGACTGGGAGCAAATGGGAAAACATTGGTGAACCGGTTAAAGTTGAAAAACCAGCTGGAGTGCCTACAGCCCCTGCAGTACCAACAAGTGATATCCCTCATTAATTAAACAACAGTTCGTTTAGTGAGGCGGTTTTGTGAAAAAATTGTCTTACTGGTGTGCCGAGGTGGTGAAATTGGTATACACGCTACCTTGAGGTGGTAGTGCCTACAAAACGGGCGTACGGGTTCAAGTCCCGTCCTCGGCACCATTTTAAAAGATAACTTGCGTTTCGCATATTATCAGCGTAAAATTTGCAAAGTTTTTCGAACGCGGGATGGAGCAGCTTGGTAGCTCGTCGGGCTCATAACCCGAAGGTCGTCGGTTCAAATCCGGCTCCCGCAACCACGTCTTAGCATGCGATCTATCTCAGGCGTTTTATTGGATTATTTTCGTTTGGAAGAGTGCTGAGTCAGGGGTTAAACCTACTGGCAGTGTATAGGGTCCAGTTGCATAAAGCCCCGGTTTTCGGGGTTTTTTGTTATTTAAAACAGAATTACTGGGCTTTTAGCCCTTTTTTTATGTCTGGGGGTGGGGTTTGTCCACGTTAGAGCAAAAATTAACATCGATGATTTCAGTGCCGGTAGAAGCGTTAGGTTTTGAATTTGTTGGGCTGGAATTTATTCGAGCACGTGTTTCGACATTACGCGTTTATATTGATAATGAAAATGGTGTTACTGTTGATGATTGTGCCGATGTTAGCCACCAGGTCAGCGCAGTACTGGATGTTGAAGATCCGATCTCAGTGCTCTATAACCTGGAGATATCTTCACCAGGGCTTGAGCGTCCACTCTTTACTGTTGCACACTATCAGCGTTTTATTGGTAAAGAAGTGAATTTAATATTAAGAATAGCAATGCAGAACCGTCGTAAATGGCAAGGTATAATTAAGGCTGTTAATGACGAAATGATTACGGTTACTGTGGATGGCAAGGACGAAGTGTTTGCACTAAAAAACATCCAGAAAGCTAACCTGGTACCCCACTTTTAATAAAGTTCAATGAGGCAACTAGGATGAATAAAGAAATTCTGGCTGTTGTGGAAGCGGTTTCTAATGAAAAATCTCTTCCTCGCGAAAAAATCTTTGAGGCGCTTGAAACCGCATTAGCAACAGCTACTAAGAAAAAATATGAACAAGAGATTGATGTTCGCGTTAATATTGATCGTAAAACGGGAGATTTTGATACCTTTCGGCGGTGGTTGGTAGTTGAAGAAGTGACGCAGCCAACACGTGAAATTACGTTAGATGCGGCAAAATTTGAAGACTCAGAGATTAAATTAGGCGATTATGTAGAGGATCAAATAGAGTCTGTAACGTTTGACCGCATTACCACTCAAACTGCAAAACAGGTTATTGTTCAAAAGGTACGTGAAGCTGAAAGAGCGATGGTGGTCGAACAATTTCGTGAGCAGCAAGGTGAAATCATTACCGGAGTGGTAAAAAAAGTAAATCGTGAAAATATTACCTTAGATTTAGGAAATAATGCTGAAGCGGTAATTTTGCGAGAAGATATGTTACCACGTGAAAACTTTCGTCCAGGTGACCGTGTGCGTGGTGTATTGTATGATGTACGTCCAGAAGCTCGTGGGGCGCAGCTATTTGTTAGCCGTTCTCGTCCTGAAATGTTAGTAGAATTATTTCGCATAGAAGTACCTGAAATTGGTGAAGAAATTATTGAAATTAAAGCTGCTGCGCGTGATCCAGGATCGCGGACAAAAATTGCCGTAAAAACGAATGATAAACGCATTGATCCAGTAGGCGCTTGTGTTGGAATGCGTGGCGCAAGGGTGCAAGCAGTATCAAGCGAACTTGGCGGTGAGCGTATTGATATTGTTTTGTGGGATGATAATCCTGCACAATTTGTGATTAATGCGATGGCGCCAGCTGATGTTGCTTCTATTGTCGTTGATGAAGATAAATGTACGATGGATGTTGCCGTTGAAAGTAGTAATTTGGCTCAGGCAATTGGTCGTAATGGGCAAAATGTTCGCTTAGCTTCTCAGTTACTAAAAAAGCATCGTGGAGATGACAGATGGGAATTGAATGTCATGACTGCGGAAGAACTTGAAGCTAAACATCAAGCAGAGGCACATGCATCTATTAATTCTTTTGTGAAGCATCTTGATATTGATGAAGAATTCGCTACTGCTCTCGTTGAAGAAGGTTTTTCTACATTAGAAGAATTAGCTTATGTACCAATCAACGAACTATTAGAAATTGAAGGTCTTGATGAGACAACGATTGAAGTTTTGCGTGAAAGAGCGAAAGCGGCGCTGACGACATTAGAACTGGCTCAAAAAGAGAGTATGGGGGATAATCAGCGAACTGAGGATCTGTTAAATCTACCAGGTATGAATCATGCTTTAGCAATGAACCTAGCTGCTCATGGTATTTGTACATTGGAAGATCTTGCCGAGCAGGGGATCGACGATCTGAGAGATATTGAAGAAGGGCTGAATGATGAACAGGCTGGTGAAATTATTATGGCTGCGCGCAATATTTGCTGGTTTGGCAACGATCCAAAATAATTTGTAGCAGGAAGGAACAGAATGGCAGATGAAACTGTAAAATCATTGGCAGCAGAGATTCAAACTTCAGTTGAACGCCTGGTACAGCAGTTTGCTGATGCCGGAATAAAGAAAACTGAAAATGATGCTGTTACTCAAAATGAGAAAGAAACTTTACTTGCATACTTAAATCGTGAAGATGGGACCATAGGTAACCAGACTGGCAAATTAACACTCCAGCGAAAAACTCGCAGCACACTAAGTGTTCCTAGTACAGGCGGAAAAAGTAAATCAGTCAATATTGAAGTCCGTAAAAAGCGCACATATGTTGACCGCGATGCATTGGAAAAGGCAAAAGCTGAAGAGCAAGTGAAGCAAGAAGCGGAAGAGCAAGCAAAGCGCGAAGCAGAAAAAAAAGCAAAACGTGAAGCCGAAGAGAAAAAAGCGAAACGTGAAACAGCTGAAAAAGCCAAGCGCGAAGCAGCGGAAAAAGAGAAAGTGAAACAAAGTAAAAATAATCAAAAAACAGCTAAATCGAATCAAGATTCGGCTGCTTATACTGAAAAACAGCGTCGCGAAGCTGAAGCAGCAGAGCTTAAGCGTAAAGCTGAAGAAGAGATGCGACGTAAGGTTGAAGCTGAAGCCAAACGAGTTGCTGAAGAAGCGCGCCGGATGGCAGAGGAAAACTCCAATCGTTGGAGTAGTAGTGATGAAGTGGAAGATAATGTAGATTATCATACTACGACTTCTCGTCATGCTCGTGAAGCAGAAGACGAAAATGATGCCCAAGAAGAAGGGCGTCGCGCCCGAAATCGAGGCGGGAAGGCTACTCGGCAGAAAAAAAATAATAAACATTCTGAGAAAGCTGATCGCGAAGAAGAGCGAGCGGTTGGTCGTACGAATAAAACCAAAGGTAAACAGAAAAAAACCAGTTCTTTACAGCAAAGTTTTACAAAACCGGTTGCGGTGATTAATCGTGATGTTGTTATTGGTGAAACTATCTCGGTTGCTGAATTAGCGAATAAGATGGCAGTCAAAGGCTCCCAAGTTGTTAAGACTATGATGAAAATGGGCGCGATGGTAACCATTAATCAGGTTGTTGATCAAGAAACAGCACAACTTGTGGCAGAAGAGATGGGGCATAAAGTCATTTTGCGTCGTGAAAATGAGCTGGAAGAAGCGATTTTAAGTGATCGTGATACCGGTGAAGCAATCGCAGAACCACGAGCGCCAGTTGTCACGATCATGGGACATGTTGACCATGGTAAAACTTCATTACTTGACTATATTCGTTCGACTAAAGTGGCATCAGGTGAAGCCGGTGGGATCACACAGCACATAGGTGCTTATCATGTTGAAACAGATAAAGGCATGATTACCTTCTTAGATACACCAGGACATGCTGCATTTACTTCAATGCGTGCTCGTGGTGCTAAAGCAACCGATATTGTTGTTTTGGTCGTTGCGGCGGATGATGGTGTTATGCCTCAGACGATAGAAGCTATTCAGCATGCCAAGGCTGCTAATGTGCCCGTTGTCGTTGCAGTTAATAAAATTGATAAACACGAAGCTGATCCTGATCGCGTTAAAAATGAACTATCGCAATATGGTATTGTGGCTGAAGAGTGGGGTGGTGAAAACCAATTTATCAATGTATCTGCCAAAAAAGGGACAGGTATTGATGAATTATTAGAAGCTATCTTATTGCAAGCTGAAGTATTAGAACTGAAAGCGGTTCGTACTGGTATGGCAAGTGGTGTTGTCATCGAGTCCTATTTGGATAAAGGTCGTGGTTCGGTTGCGACTATTTTAGTTCAGGAAGGCACTCTTAATAAAGGTGACATTGTACTATGTGGTTTTGAGTATGGCCGTATTCGTGCAATGCGTAATGAATTAGGCGAAGATATTCAGTCTGCTGGGCCATCAATTCCAGTTGAAATTCTGGGGTTATCAAATGTACCTTCAGCAGGTGATGAAGCAACGGTTGTCCGTGATGAAAAGAAAGCGCGTGAGGTTGCACTTTATCGTCAAGGTAAATTCCGGGAAGTGAAATTGGCGCGCCAGCAGAAGTCAAAACTTGAGAACATGTTTGCTGACATGGAAGATGGTAAGATTTCTGAGTTAAATATTGTATTAAAAACCGATGTACAAGGTAGCTGTGAAGCCATTATTGATTCGTTGCAAAAACTGTCAACTGATGAAGTGAAAGTAAAAATTATTGGTTCAGGTGTTGGCGGTATTACAGAAACGGATGTCACATTGGCTGCTGCTTCTAATGCAATTATTATTGGCTTTAATGTTCGCGCCGATGCAGCGGCAAGACGTATTGTCGAAAGTGAAAATTTGGATCTGCGCTATTACTCCGTTATTTATAGTCTTATCGATGAGATCAAACAGGCGATGAGTGGTATGTTGGCGCCTGAATATAAACAGCAAATTATCGGATTAGCAGAAGTGCGTGATGTTTTTAAATCACCTAAATTTGGTGCAATTGCTGGTTGTATGGTTGTTGAAGGTATAATCAAGCGTAATAATCCTATCCGTGTATTACGGGATAATGTGGTTATTTATGAAGGTGAATTGGAATCACTACGTCGCTTTAAAGATGATGTTAACGAAGTACGCAATGGTATGGAATGTGGTATAGGTGTGAAGAATTACAATGATGTCCGTGTTGGTGATATGATAGAAGTATTTGAAGTCATTGAAGTGAAACGTTCTATTGATAATTAATACCTCTTTTACTGTTGCTTATTAAAAGGCCATAACATCAGTTATGGCCTTTTAACTAAAGAATTATAGATAACCTTTTAAATCTTACATATTGGTTATCGATTGTGACGGTGGTATTAATTCTATGATGAGAAATAATATTTAACAGTTATTATTTATTTTATATAAAAATCAAAATGATATAACTATTAAATTTTATTTTTCTAATATATATCATAATAATGAATGGTTATTATATTTTTAGATTTACCCCTGTGAGGAGATATCATAATGGCAAGAGAGTTTGGTCGTGCTCAGCGTGTTGCTCAGGAAATACAAAAAGAGATCGCCATTATTCTGCATCGAGAAATTAAAGATCCACGAGTTAAAATGGCGACTGTTTCAGGAGTGGAAGTTTCTCGTGATCTGGCTTATGCCAAAGTGTTTGTGACTTTTTTAAACATAACAGATCAAGAAAATGAAACAGAAATGGTTAAAAATGGTATCAAAGTATTGAATGGCGATATGGCGAAACATATTCGTTCTTTGCTGGGTAAAGCAATGCGTTTACGTATCGTTCCTGAATTAACTTTTTTTTATGATAACTCTTTGGTTGAAGGTATGCGTATGTCTAATTTAGTTAGCAACGTGATCCGTGATGATGAAAAGCGCCGTCATACTGCCAAAGATAAAGAGAGGAAGTGATGAGGCGTCGTCCTGGTCGTGAAGTTCACGGGGTGTTGTTATTAGATAAACCCGCAGAAGTTTCATCTAATGATGCTTTGCAAAAAGTACGTCGTTTATTTAATGCTAAAAAAGCAGGTCATACCGGCGCACTTGATCCTTTGGCAACCGGCATGTTACCGATTTGTCTGGGTGAGGCAACAAAGTTTTCTCAATTTTTACTTGATTCGGATAAACGCTATCGTGTTGTTGCTCGTTTAGGACAGCGCACTGATACTTCAGATGCGCATGGCAAAATAATTTGTCAACGTCCGATCGAAATAACCCAGCGGCAACTGGATAAGGCATTAGATAAATTTCGTGGTAATTTAATCCAAGTACCGTCTATGTATTCTGCGCTTAAATATCAGGGTAAACCACTTTACGAATATGCCCGTCAAGGTATTACTATTGAACGTGAAGGCCGCCCGATTACTGTTTATGATTTACAATTTGAGCGTTGGCAAGAGAATGAACTGGAATTAATGATTCATTGTTCAAAAGGGACTTATATACGGACTATTATTGATGATTTAGGTGAATTGTTGGGTTGTGGTGCTCATGTGATTTATCTAAGGCGCTTACAGGTAGCTACTTATCCCAGTGAACGTATGGTAACGTTAGAGCAACTATATACGCTTAAGCAGCAAGTTGAATTAGGGACAACTTCCCTGGAGGAACAATTAGATCCTTTATTATTACCTATGGATACAGCGGTTAGTCATTTTCCGGTAGTCAATATTTCATCGATTGTTGCAACCTATTTTAAACAAGGGCAAGCAGTTGTTGCTAATCATTGTTTTTCAGAAGGTAATAAAGTTCGCGTAACAGAAGGTGATATTCATAAATTTATTGGTATTGCTGAGATAGATGAACAAAATAGGATAGCCCCTCGTCGTTTAGTCATGGAAAGTGTCTGATAGGATTTAGATGTTATCTTGCGTTATGATTGATTGAAGCGTAAAATAGGTGAGCATTTGTTCGGGAAGGCTGAATTAGAGATCGGCTTTCCTTATGTTTAATGGAAAATTTGGAGTTATTTTATGTCTCTAAGTACTGAAGCAAAAGCGCAAATTATTGCAGACTATGGTCGTGATAAAAATGATACGGGTTCTAGTGAAGTTCAAGTTGCTCTATTGACTGCGCAAATCAATCATTTACAAGATCACTTTGCAGAGCATAAGAAAGATCACCATAGCCGCCGCGGCTTGTTGCGAATGGTTGCTCAGCGCCGTAAACAATTGAATTATCTGAAGCGTACAGATGTTGCTCGTTATACCGGACTTATTGAGCGCTTAGGATTACGTCGCTGATTAGTTGGTTTCAAAAGAAAAGGGGCCTGAGGCCCCTTTTCTGCTAGAAAGCGTAAAAAATTTTTAGAATTGGTTTACACTTACAAAATAATTTTAGGAAATAGATTTTTGCCAATTTATTTCTAAAGAAAGTGAGCTTCTTTAGCTACAGCCGGTTCGCGCGGCTAATGAGAATGCTGATATTCACAAGATAAATAAAATATTCAGTATTGTCATTAGTCGTGAGGATGTAGCAAGAAGGGAAATATTGATGTTGTTATATAAATAATCAGCTATTAAAAGGGTATTATTTTGCTTAATCCTATTGTTCGTAAATTTCAATATGGCCAACATACCGTCACTATCGAAACGGGTATGATGGCGCGTCAAGCGACTGCTGCGGTTATGGTTAATATGGATGATACCGCCGTATTTGTCACTGTTGTTGGGCAGAAAAAAGTGAAAGAAGGGCAGGATTTCTTTCCACTAACCGTTAACTATCAAGAACGATCTTATGCTGCCGGTCGAATTCCCGGTAGCTTTTTTCGTCGCGAAGGTCGTCCTGGTGAAGGTGAAACACTGATTGCTCGGCTAATTGATCGTCCACTCCGTCCCTTGTTTCCAGAGGGATTTTTCAATGAAATACAAATTATTGCTACGGTTGTCTCCATTAATCCACAAGTGAATCCAGATATTGTTGCTATGATTGGAGCATCTGCTGCATTATCTATATCAGGTATTCCCTTTAATGGTCCAATTGGTGCAGCGCGTGTTGGTTATATTGATGACCAGTATGTTTTAAATCCCACCGTTGATGAATTGAAAAGCAGCCGCTTAGATTTAGTTGTCGCAGGCACGTCAAGTGCGGTACTAATGGTAGAGTCTGAGGCTGATCTATTGACGGAAGAGCAGATGCTTGGTGCGGTTGTTTTTGGTCACGAACAGCAACAAATCGTGATTGAGAATATTAATGCCTTGGCAGCGGAAACGAATAAAGAAAAATGGGATTGGCAGCCAGAAGCGATTAATGAAGAATTACATAGTCGTATCGCTGAATTAGCTGAACAGCGTTTGGGTGATGCTTACCGTATTACTGAAAAACAAGAACGTTATACTAATGTTGATGCAATTAAAGAAGATGTCACTAATACACTTTTGGCAGAAAATGAATCTTTAGATGTTGCGGAAATAAACGACATTCTTTCCGGTTTAGAGAAAAAAGTTGTCCGTACGCGAGTGTTAAAAGGTGAACCGCGGATTGATGGTCGAGAAAAAGACATGGTACGTGCCCTTGATGTACGTACTGGCGTATTACCTCGTACCCATGGTTCAGCGTTATTTACGCGCGGAGAAACTCAGGCGTTGGTCACGGCCACCCTCGGTACTGAACGTGATGCACAAGTTATTGATGAGCTTATGGGTGAGTATACCGATCGTTTCCTATTCCATTATAATTTTCCTCCTTATTCAGTGGGTGAAACAGGCATGGTCGGTTCGCCAAAACGTCGTGAAATTGGTCATGGACGTTTGGCTAAGCGTGGAGTATTGGCGGTTATGCCGAACCAATCAGAGTTTCCTTATACTGTACGTGTAGTATCTGAAATTACCGAATCTAATGGCTCTTCTTCAATGGCTTCCGTTTGCGGGGCATCACTAGCATTAATGGATGCTGGTGTTCCAATTAAGGCAGCGGTGGCTGGTATTGCAATGGGGTTAGTGAAAGAAAACGATGATTATGTTGTGCTTTCCGATATCTTGGGTGATGAAGATCATTTAGGCGATATGGATTTTAAAGTTGCAGGTAGTCGTGAAGGTATTAGTGCTCTGCAAATGGATATTAAAATTGAGGGCATAACGCGTGAAATTATGCAAGTTGCATTAAATCAGGCAAAAGGGGCTCGTTTACACATTTTAACTATTATGGAAGAAGCGATTAATCGCCCCCGTGAAGAGATTTCTGAGTTTGCACCACGAATTCATACTATCCACATTAATCCTGACAAGATCAAAGATGTGATAGGAAAAGGTGGTTCTGTCATTAGAGCATTAACTGAAGAGACCGGTACTACCATTGAAATTGATGATGATGGTACCGTAAAAATTGCTGCAACCGATAGTTCTAAAGCAGAAGCGGCTATTCGTCGTATTGAAGATATTACCGCAGAAGTGGAAGTTGGTCGTGTCTATCAGGGTAAAGTCACACGTATTGTTGATTTTGGTGCTTTTGTTGCCATTGGTGGTGGCAAAGAAGGGTTAGTGCATATCTCTCAGATAGCAGAAAAACGTGTTGAAAAAGTTACTGATTACTTACAGTTAGGTCAGGAAGTGCCGGTTAAAGTATTGGAAATTGATCGGCAGGGTCGTATTCGCCTTAGTATTAAAGAGGCGGTGTCTGCTGAAAAACCGGCTGAAACGGAAACACAGATTTCTGCAGAATAATTTGACGTAAGGCTCGATGTCCTGTAAAAAGAGCACCTACTCAGTTTTTTAAAAGCTGAGTCTCCGGTAGTTGTGGGGATTGACGGGATATATTGATTAGTTTCTGTCTTTGGGAGAAGGAAATGAATTCTTTTCTGCGCTGGCTTTATACTGCTGCTATTGTTTTTGTTGTCGGTTGCAGCAGTGGAAACTGGCGTAAAAATGAAGTCTTTGCTATCCCATTGCAACCCACATTACAACAAGAAGTAATATTGGCTCGTATGGAACAGATCCTTGCGAGCCTGTCATTGTCCGATGATGAATATGCACAGCTTTTATATGAACGCGGTGTATTGTATGATAGTCTCGGATTGAGGGCGTTAGCGCGCAATGATTTTACTATGGCGCTAGCTATACGTCCTGATATTCCGGAAGTTTTTAATTTCCTTGGGATATATTTTACACAGGCAGGCAACTTTGATGCTGCCTATGAAGCGTTTGATTCTGTTTTAGAGCTTGATCCAACTTACAATTTCGCGCGCATGAATCGGGGTATTGCACTGTATTATGGTGGGAGATATCGATTGGCGCAGGGTGATCTGCTGGCGTATTATCGACAAGATCCAAATGATCCTTTCCGCAGCTTATGGCTATATTTAGTGGAGAAAGAGATAGAACCCAAAATGGCACTAGCCAATTTGTTATCTCGTTATAACCAAGCGGAAAAAGGGCAATGGGGCTGGAATGCAGTTGAATTCTATTTAGGCAAAATCAGTGAAAAAACATTGATGATTCGTCTGAAAGAAAATTCAACAGATAACACTTCGCTCGCTGAGCATCTTAGTGAAACTAACTTCTATTTAGGTAAACATTACCTAAGTCTGGGGGATAAGGATAGCGCTATAGCGTTATTCAAGCTTACGGTAGCTAGCAATGCACATAGCTTTGTTGAGCACCGCTATGCTCTGTTGGAACTGGCTTTGTTAGGTCAGGCACAAGACGACCTTTCAGAATCAGGCTAACAGTAGCGACGAACATATCATCACTGCTTTTTTTAAGTCTTCATCGATTGTGATGAGGGCTTGTTGTTCGTTTAATAACATAATTTGAGCCAGTTCACATTTTAAATGAAAATGACCGAAATTTTTTTCGCAGAGTTATGTAAACTGGCCGCCATAATGAATGAGGCACTTTTACATGACTAATGAGACTGAAATCTCTTTTGCTGATTTAGGTTTATCAACACCAATTCTTTCTGCACTAAATGACCTTGGTTATGAAAAACCATCGCCAATCCAGCAGCAATGTATCCCCTATTTATTAGACGGATGTGACGTATTAGGTATGGCACAAACCGGTAGTGGTAAAACAGCAGCTTTTAGTTTACCGCTATTACATAATATCGATATCACATTAAAAGCCCCGCAAATCTTAGTGCTGGCACCAACGCGTGAGTTAGCCGTACAAGTTGCGGAAGCCATGGGTGAATTTTCCAAACACATGCGTTCAGTTAATGTGGTGGCACTCTATGGTGGGCAGCGTTACGATTCGCAGTTACGCGCACTAAGACAAGGTCCACAAATTGTAGTGGGAACACCGGGTCGCTTATTAGATCACTTGAAACGAGGGACATTAAATTTATCCCATTTACGTGGTTTGGTTCTTGATGAAGCGGATGAAATGTTACGTATGGGGTTCATTGAAGACGTTGAAAATATCATGAGCCAGATCCCAAGCGAGCATCAAACGGCGCTGTTTTCTGCCACCATGCCGGAAGCGATCCGTCGTATTACCCGTCGCTTTATGAAATCTCCAAAAGAGATCAGCATTCAATCCAGTGTGACGACGCGCCCAGACATTACCCAAAGTTACTGGTCTGTCTATGGTATGCGTAAAAATGAAGCATTGGTTCGTTTTTTGGAAGCAGAAGATTTTGATGCGGCAATTATTTTTGTGCGCACTAAAAATGCCACATTAGAGGTTGCTGAAGCGCTTGAACGTAGTGGCTATAACAGTTCAGCGCTAAATGGCGATATGAATCAAGCGCTACGTGAGCAAACATTAGAGCGTTTGAAAGATGGTCGCCTTGATATATTAATTGCCACTGATGTGGCAGCACGTGGTCTAGATGTTGAACGTATTAGTTTAGTTGTCAATTATGACATACCGATGGATGCTGAGTCTTATGTGCATCGAATTGGTCGTACTGGTCGGGCAGGCCGAGCTGGGCGCGCTATTTTGTTTGTGGATAATCGTGAACGTCGACTATTACGCAATATTGAACGTACCATGAAGCAGCCAATTACCGAAGTTGAATTACCTAGTGCGGCGGTTTTAAGTGAGCGTCGCCAGGCTAAGTTTGCTGAAAATATTCAAAAGCAATTAGAAAGCGGTGATTTAGAGAAATATCGTGCCTTACTGACTAAATTAGTTGCTAATGATGAACTGGATATGGAAACTTTAGCTTCTGCGCTATTAAAAATGGCGCAAGGTGATCGGCCGTTAATATTGCCACCTGATCCTGTGCGTCGTGCAAAGCGTGAATTTAATTCGCGTGATGAGCGTCGTCGCAATAATAGTAATGGTGCTTCGGAGCGTAGTCCGCGTCGTGAGCGTCGTGATGTTGGTGATATGGAATTGTATCGTATTGAAGTTGGTCGTGATGATGGCGTAGAAGTTCGCCACATTGTCGGTGCAATTGCTAACGAAGCGGATATTAGTAGTCGCTATATTGGTAATATTAAGTTGTTTGCCTCGCACTCAACGATAGAGTTACCAAAAGGAATGCCAAATGAATTACTTAATCATTTGACACGTACACGTATTTTGAACAAACCAATGCAAATGCAATTGTTAGGTGAAGCACAACCGTTTGAACGTCGTGGTAATGGACAACGCAATGGTGGTGAATTACGTGAGCGAGGACGTCGCTTTGGTAATGAACGTCGTAGTGAGCGTGAACAGTTCCGTGGACGTAATGAAGGACATAATAACGCTGGATTACGTCGTCGTAGTAATCACAATATCTAATGTAATAAGATTAATATCTTATTTGACGGCAAAAGCTGAATTCAATTGAATTCAGCTTTTTATTTATTAAAACGACATTAACCGAATCAACATAATCCTAACGCCTCTTTAAAGGCTTTTAGATAGCGACGGCTGATTGGAATAGGTTGGTCATTACTTAATACTAATTTTGCCTAACTATTTTCAGCAAAAGTGTCGTGGTCAAGAAAAAGCGGACACTTTTTTGAAAGAGTTTTACTAAGTATCCAGGCGATAATTAAATAAACACACATTTGTTGGAGTAATAATATTAATAAATCAAAGACATACATAGTTAATCCAGTAAAAAACACATTTGATAGTATCGCATAACTGCATGAGCGAGACTAAAATTGAATGGTTACTAGTCAAAATATGCTTAGGATAAAGATTAGATTGTGCTGTAGTAAAGGTATATCGTCTGTTTTATGCAATTTAGCGCACGAATTTATTAACGACTTACAATTTAAAAGCGCATACTAAATTGTTTGTTAATTGCAAGCGGTATAATTGCATATAAAATAGTTAAGGTGTATTAAAGTTAATATGAAAAGAAGAATATCATTTTTAGTGCTACTGATGCTGATCGTTATTGCGATTGCGGTGTTACTTTATACACAAAATAAGCACCTGTTATTACAAGGGGAAGTGGACGCGCCTGAAGTTATCGTGACCTCTAAAGCAAGGGGACGCGTAATTGAACGTCATATTGAACGCGGTGACATGGTAAAGAAAGGCCAATTATTGATCACTTTGGAAAGCCCAGAATTGCAAGCGCAACTAGCGGCATTGAGTGCAGTACGTGATCAAGCTAAAGCGCAGCTAGATTTATCCTTAAACGGTACTCGCGAAGAGACCATACGCAATGTTCAAGCGGCATTAAAACAGGCCCAATCTCAGTATACCAATGCGAATAACGAATATATTAGATTGAATAATTTATCCGGTAAAGGCTATGTTTCGGCTAATGAGTTAGATAAAGCACGCCGGGCCAAAGATGTTGCTTTTCAGCAGGTAAATAGTGCTCAGGCGCAATTAGATGAAGCTAAAAATGGTGATCGCATTGAATTGCGGAATAAATATGCTGCGGCATTACGACAAACCGAGCAGCAAATGATTGAGTTACAGGTGCAAGTTGATGATTTACTTGTTAAAGCTCCGGTTGATGGTGAAGTTGGTCCCATACCGGCTGAAGTTGGCGAATTATTTAATGCCAATAGCCCATTGCTAACACTTGTTCGTTTACCGCAGGCCTATTTTATCTATAATTCACGCGAAGATATTATGGCTCATGTACGTAAAGGCGATAAGGTATCGATACGTGTTCCTGCTTTGCAAGACAAAATTATTACAGCGGAAATACGCTATATTGCCCCGATGGGAGACTATGCAACTAAACGCGCAACACGGGCAACAGGAGATTTTGATTTAAGAACGTTTGAAGTACGCCTTTATCCACTAGAGCCTATTGATGGACTGCGTCCTGGTATGAGCGCACTGTGGGCTTGGGATAAATAGGTGTTTTTATGACCATAAAAGTGATATGGCCTAACTTTAGGTTTGCTTTTAATCAAGAAATGCAGATTGCTGTTCGTAGCCCGATTCTACATTGGCTCAGTTGGATATTTCCATTACTGCTGTTTATATTAGTAAGCGCTAACTTTTCTGAAGGAACCTTGTTAAATCTTCCTGTTTCAGTCGTTGATCATGATCATAGTCAACTGTCAAAAAAGTTAATTCGTCATTTAAATGCAGCGCCACATGCTGATATTAAAGCAATTGATGGTTCACTTAATACTTCGTTATTACGTTTAGGCAGCGCTAAAGATTATGCTTTACTCTATATTCCTTATCATTTTGAAAAGGATGTTCTTACCGGTCGGCAACCGACGGTCAGAATGTATTATAATGCTTTATTTTATGCCTCTGGTAGTTATGCTATTCAAGATTTTAGCGGGGTAGTTGCTGAATTGAATGCGCAATACCGTCCGATATTAGCTTCATCGATGGGGCGCAACATACCTCCCTTGGCTAGAGTTACCCTCTCTTATGATAGTTTGTTTAACCCTAGTGGAAACTATATCTATTATCAGCAATTTGCCGCTACCATTCATATGTTACAACTGTTTGTTATCACTTGTACTATTTATGTTATGTCGCGTGGAACAGCATTATTAACCAACAAAACATTTATCAGTGCATTATTCGGCAAACTGGCACCTTACACTCTGTTTTTTACCACATTATTATTAATTGAAATTGCTGCACTCTCTTTTTTCTTTGATGCTAGGGTTGCAGGTAACCCATTTTACCTTTTTTTGGTGGGCTTTTTTTATGTAACGGCTGCTCAAAGTATTGGTATGCTGCTGTTTGTTTTTACCAAAAATATTTTTACAGCTTATAGTTTGATCGGCATGTTAGTTAGTATTGCACTGGCTTTTTCCGGTTTTACGATGCCAATAATGGCAATGGCTTGGCCCGCACAGATAGTGGCAAATATTCAACCGCTTACCCATGCATTAAATGTGATGTTTGATATTTTTCTGCGAGAAGTTTCTTTGCTACGTGTCATACAAGTCTGTTTAATATTGCTACTTTATCCTGTTATCTGTGCTCTTTTGATCCGTAATCGCCTGTTAACAAGGCTAAGGATGCAGGAGGCATTTTGATAAAACAATATTTGTTAACCTTTTATCGGGTATTACTTGGCATGTTGGCAAAGCCGATGTGGTTATTGCTGTTGGTTTCATTATCAATAATGAGTTTGGTTTACATTCGGCCAGTATTGTGGGGTTTGCCGGTAGCGATTATTAATCAAGATCATAGTTCTGCTAGCCGTTTACTCATGGATCGATTGGATACGATACCGAAAATAAAATTATATAGTTATGATAATTTGGCCAGAGCAAGGGCTGATATGCGTGAACGAAAATTGTTTGCCATTATTCTTATTCCGATCGATTTTGAAAAAAGTTTACTAAATGGTAAAAATATTACCGTACCGGTTTATGGTGATGGTACTAATCGACTTGCCAGTGGACAAATACAACAAGAAATTTCCTCCGCTTATCTTCAGTTATTAAACGAATATAATACTCAACGGCTAAGAAATGCAGGGTTTACTGATCAACAGGCTAGTACATTATTAACACCCATTAAAGGAATAACAGACCCTTTATTCAATCCAGGACCGAGTTTCGCTGCGATTGTTTTTCCAGGTTTATTGGTCATGTTATTACAACACTCACTGTTAGTCGCTTGTGTGAAAGCCTATATTGACGTTCACAAAATGGCAAACGACAAAGTCTCTACCGCTATTTATCTAGGTGCATGGTCAGCGTTGCTACCTATTTGGTTATTCCTGTCGGCCATTTTTTTTGCGCTCTGGCCTTGGGTATTAGGTTACCGACAAGAAGCGCCACTTTATCAGCTTTTGATCGTCACTTTACCGTTCTTATTAGCGGTTTTGGGGTTAGGTAAGTTTGTTGCCGAATTTTTACGTAGTGTCGAAATGATATATCTGACACTGGCTTTTCTAACCACGCCGGTATTTTATATTTCAGGTGCTATTTGGCCATTACAAGCTATGCCCGATTGGGTAAGAATGGTGGCTTATTCTTTACCTTCAACGTGGGCAATAAAAGCGATAGCGGGTATCAACCAACTTGATTTAAGTTTATCTGACGTGGGTATTGATATCGTGATGATGCTAATGTTAGGCACAATTTATGCTTTGCTGGGCACATTGATCAATATGCTACGTAGTGGTGAACTGCGCCAGTTCAGCCACCATGTGCGAAGTCTATTGAAAAGAAAAAAACGTTCTTAAATTTTTATGGTATAAGCGATAAACCGGCTGCACGTCGCCAATAACCGTTGCAATTTAAATCATTAGTTAATGTGAGAGGATACTTACCTTGTTGATTGGCTCTAAATTGTTCCAAAATGGTGAGTGAAGCTAGATTTTCGGCAGAGATGCGGACAATATCGACTAATCCGGCCATTGAAGTTTGTTCATTGCCGAGATTATAACAGTAGCCACTTTGTGCCTGAATGCCATTAAGGGTAAAGAGTAATTGATTTTCCTGGGAAAAAACTTTTCTGCCCTGGGGATATTTTTCACAACATGTCTCACAGTTATCTTTATGGCGATTTTCTGAGCGGGCAGTAAAACAGCGAGCTGACAGGGCCAGGGGTAAATGCCCATAGCCAAACACTTCAACTTCAAACTTGTGGCGAAATCCTAGCTGTTCACATTGATAAAGCAGATCTTGTAACCAATCACGAGAAAGTTCAATTGGTAAGCACCAGCGTATCATGCCTTGGCGATAGAGTAGTTGTAATGCATAAGCATTGTAGCAATTGAGTCCATATCCTGCCATAAAAGGTATTTTTTGCTCAATAAGCTGATTAACGACACCAAAATCGTGCGCTTCCACTAAAAATTCACCATTGTCGACCAATTTAGCGATTTGTCTAAGTTCGGCCGCGTTTTGCAATAAAGACAAGCTAGAGATTACTACTTGTTTACCATGTAAAGTGATTTCTTTTGCCAGTTCAAGCCAGTCAGCTACTTGCATTTGCCGACGTTTACTACAAACCGTTTCACCAAGATAAATAATATCCGCACTACTATTAATCGCATTTTGATAAAACTGAATTAATGTTTCTTTTGACCAATAATAAAGTACCGAACCTAAGGAATATTTTATTTTTTCGCCTTATCCTACTGCCATCTACGATGATAAGCACCTAATGTAGTCTGTTTGCCTTCAGAGAGATTTTCCAAGACATTCATCCAGTTTTGGTTGGTGATGAATTTTTTAGGATCCTTTTTGCAATGATCAATCGCTTGTCGCCAGATATGGGTAACATCGCCAACATAAGTTGGGCTTCGTTGGCGGCCTTCAATTTTGATAGCGGCAATATCTGCCAGCATTAGTTCTGGTAACAATTCCAGTGTATTTAGGCTGGTAGGCTCTTCTAAGACATGATATTTTTTTCCATTAAGACAGTATCTTCCTTTACAAAGGGTTGGATAACTCGCATTTTCATTATTTGAATAGCAATCGATTAAAATATTATTTAAACGTGACTCCAAACCTTGATCGGTTTGTTGCCAGCGTACAAATCTGGCTGGTGAACAAGCACCTACGGTATTGGGTGATTCTCCTGTCAGGTAAGAAGAAAGATAACAGCGTCCTTCTGCCATGATACACAGGCTGCCAAAAGCAAAAACTTCCAATGCGACAGGGCTGGTTTGGGCTAATTGTTTGACTTGATGTAATGATAGAACACGAGGAAGAACGATTCGTTGGACAGAGAAATTACGGTGATAAAATTGAATCGCCGCAATATTTGTCACTGAAGCTTGAACAGACACATGACGTTCAATGTGGGGATATTTATTGGCAGCATATTCTAAGATAGCCAGATCAGCCAGGATTAAGGCATCAACACCGATTTCCGCTGCCATATCAACGGCGGATAGCCAGCGATTAAAACCGTTTGGATGAGCAAAAGTATTGATCGCAACATGTAATTTACAAGCATGAGCATATTTGACGGCTTCAACCAATTTTTTTTCGCTAAAATTTAAACCAGCAAAATGACGTGCATTAGTGTCGTCTTTAAAACCGATATAGACTGCATCAGCGCCATTGTCGACAGCTATTTTTAAGGCAGGTAGATTGCCTGCCGGACATAATAATTCCATAGGTAATCCTAGCGTATAGTTAGATGTCTATCGATTGTAGTCAAGGTGTAATATTGTTGTTTTGACTTAAACCAGATTATTTTCTTTTGTGAATTGATTTTGCTAGATGGAGCATAAAATTGAATGGGGATTAATTGAT
Source organism: Arsenophonus nasoniae DSM 15247 (assembly GCF_000429565.1). Taxonomy (GTDB): domain Bacteria; phylum Pseudomonadota; class Gammaproteobacteria; order Enterobacterales; family Enterobacteriaceae; genus Arsenophonus; species Arsenophonus nasoniae. The sequence goes on along the minus strand of NZ_AUCC01000007.1, from coordinate 774 downwards.
TGTTGGTTAAATTTTGATGTGGATTCAAAGATATTAATTAATAATTTGGCAGAATGTATAATTATAATTAATGCTTAAAAATATATATATCATAAAAGTGTAAGAGGAATTTGGATCGTGTTAAAGAAAATTCGTCAGCAGATTATCCAACAAGGACCGAAATTGATGCGTTTACCATTAAAAGTTACGCCTTTTATCATAGAGCGTCAAATTCTGGAGCAATTACTGAGCTGGCAATTTCAGCAGGCACTAAACGATGGTGAACTGGATTTTTTGCACAATAAATGGCTAAAAGTTGAGGTACTGGATGTGCAACTTGTTTGGTACATTAGCTTGCAGGCAGGTAAAATTATCGTCAGTAAAGATCAACAAGCCGATGTCAGTTTTTGTAGTGGGGCGAATGATTTAGTTTTAATCGCTGCGCGGAAAGAAGATCCTGATACCTTATTTTTCCAACGTCGGTTACACATCGAAGGCGATACAGAGCTTGATGGTTAGGAAATTGAATCGCTTTTAAAGTGAGTAGCAAAAGCCATCCCTTATTGCAAAAAGGAGATGGGGATCGATTTATTGTGTTTAGTGCCAGTTAACATTTCCTCAGAGAGTGTAATTTCTAACCTGATTTCCTTATTTTAGACACATTGATCCTGCGTTTAGCTGCGTAACCATCGCTTTTTCTCCAGGTTATGCAGTCTTTCTGACAACAATTCCGTTGCTTTTTTACCCATTTGCGCCCCGGTGAAAAGCAGCCTGTCGCCACACAGAATACATTTG